>JABLXR010000061.1 GCA_013178015.1 Anaerolineae bacterium | reverse complement strand
AAGGGGGTGGAGGCCATGTACGGGCCGGGAGAACTGCTGACCCTTCTGCCCCAGGGCGATTTTGTGGTGCTGACCTTGCCTCTCACGCACGAGACGAGGGGCATGATCGGCGAACGCGAGCTGAGGGCCATGAAGAACTCGGCCATCATCATCAACACCGGCCGAGGGGGCACTATCCAGCAGGAGGCTCTTATCCGGGCGCTGCGGGAAGGCTGGATCGGTGGAGCAGGCTTGGACGTGACCGACCCCGAGCCCCTCCCGGCGGACTCGCCTCTGTGGGACATGGAGAACGTGATCATCACCCCTCACAACTCCGGCGGCACCCCGAAGTACAACGAACGGGCCATGGCCATCTTCCTCGACAACTTGCGGCGCTACCTCTCGGGCGAGCCACTGCGCAATGTGGTGGATAAGGAGCTGGGTTACTGAGGGCATCTTGTCATCGAACCTGACCGCGAATCGAGCAAGGAGAGACTGATCGTGCAATACCGCAACTTCGGCAGGATGGGTTGGAAGGTATCGGCGTTGGGCTTCGGATGCATGCGCCTGCCGACCACGGGCGAGTACGCCAACATAGACGAGCCCGAGGCCATACGCATGCTCCACTACGCCATTGACCACGGCGTCAACTACGTGGACACCGCCTATGGCTATCACGGTGGCAACAGCGAGCGCCTTTTGGCGAAAGCCCTCCGAGGGGGCTATCGCGAGAAGGTGAAGCTGGCTACCAAGCTACCCCCGCCTCTCGTGGAGACGGCCGCTGACTTCGACCGCCTCCTCAACGAGCAGCTATCCAAGCTCCAGACGGAGCACATCGACGTCTACCTGCTCCACGGCCTCCGTGCCTCGCGGTGGGAGCAGCTCCGGCAACTGGACGTGTTGGGATGGGCCGATGGGGCCATGGCCGACGGGCGCATCGGCTGCCTGGGGTTCTCGTTCCACGACAGCACGGAAGTCCTCAGGCAGATCGTGGATGCCTACGACAACTGGGCCATGTGCCAGGTGCAGTACAACTTCATGGACGTCAACCGCCAGGCAGGTACGGAAGGGGTCAGATATGCCGCCTCCAAAGGCCTGGCGGTGGTGGTGATGGAGCCCTTGCTGGGCGGCAGGCTGGTGAACCCGCCTAAAGCGGTGAGAGAGGTGTGGGACGCTGCGGGCGCTGACCGCACGCCTGTCGAGTGGGCCCTGCAGTGGCTGTGGGATCAGCCGGAGATATCGGTGGTTCTGAGTGGCATGAGCACCATGCAGCAGGTGCGGGAGAACGTAGAGAGCGCCAGCCGCTCTGGCGTCCGGCATTTGACTGACGAGGAGCGGGAGGTGGTCGCGCGAGCTCGCGAGGCGTATCAGGGCCTGACTCAGGTGCCGTGTACCGGCTGCGAGTACTGCATGCCCTGCCCGCAGGGGGTGAATATCCCCCGCAACTTCCGCATCTACAACGAGGGCTACATGTACAACCAGGCCGATGAGGCGCGGCGCAACTACGCTCGCATGGCCGAGGAGGAACGAGCCAGCCTGTGTGCTCAGTGCCGCCAGTGCGAGGACCTCTGCCCTCAGAACATCGAGATCAGCCAGTGGCTGCCGAAGGTGGAGGCGGTTCTGGGCCAGGGAGAGCCATACTCGTAGGGGCGGACCACCGTCTCCGCCCTGGGCAGGCATGGTGGCCTGCCTCTAGCGACGGAAGAACACGCAACAACACATAGGAGAGGAAGGACAGTGCAATACCGTAAGTTCGGGAAGCTGGATTTCCAGGTGTCGGCGCTCGGGTTCGGCTGCATGCGCCTACCCACCACGGGCGAGTACGCCAGCATTGACGAGCCGGAGGCCATCCGGATGATCCGTTACGCCCTCGATCACGGCGTCAACTACGTGGACACCGCCTACGGCTATCACGGCGGCAATAGCGAGCGTCTGGTGGGAAAGGCGCTCCAGGACGGCTACCGCGAGAAAGTGAAACTCGCCACCAAACTGCCGCCCTGGAACGTGACCAGCGCCTCCGACTTCGACCGCATCCTCAACGACCAGCTGCAGAAGACGCAGTCGGACAGGATAGACTTCTACCTGATGCACTCGCTCAGCAAGGACTCATGGGTCAAGCTGCGGGACCTCGGCGTCCTCAAGTGGGCCCAGGGCGCCGTCGCCGATGGGCGCGTGGGGCACCTTGGCTTCTCCTTTCACGACAGCTTCGAGGTGTTCAAGGAGATCGTGGACGCTTTCGATTGGGCCTTCTGCCAGATCCAGTACAACATCCTCAATGAGGACGTGCAGGCGGGGACGCGGGGTCTGCAGTACGCCGCCTCCAAGGGGCTGGCGGTGGTGATCATGGAACCCTTGCTGGGCGGGAGGTTGGCTCGGCCTCCGCGAAGCGTCCAGGCTCTGTACGATAGCGCCGGTTTGGACCGCACTCCGGTGGAGTGGGCGCTCCAATGGCTGTGGGACAAGCCGGAGGTCTCCGTGGTGCTGAGCGGTATGAGCACCATGCAGCAGGTACAGGAAAACGTGGCCAGCGCCGAGCGCTCCGGCGTAGGGTCTCTGAGCCAAGAGGAGAGGGAGCTGATCAAGCGGGTGCAGGAGAAGTACGCCGAGCTGCATCCCATACCCTGCACCGGCTGCGAGTACTGCATGCCTTGCCCCGAGGGCGTCAACATCCCGCGGCTGTTCGCCATCTACAACGAGGGCATGGTCTACGAGGAGATGGAACAGGCTCGCGAACGCTACGCCAACCTGCCGGCCGATCAGTGGGGCAGCCTCTGCGTGCAATGCCGCCAGTGCGAGAGCCTCTGCCCCCAGCACATCGAGATCAGCGACTGGATCGATAGGGTGCACAAGGAGCTGGCCCCGGCCAGCTAGCCCCCGCAGACGCTCCGACGCCTCTGTCGATAGCGTGTGGCCAACGCCTAGACCGGCCCCTTCACGGAAGCCCCCGGCTCGAAGGGGCCGGACCCCTTCTGGGCTTGGCCGGCATCGCCCGAGGGCGGGCTCAGCCGCACCTGGGACGCGGCTTCAGCCCGCGCTTCTGCCCCGCGTGCTGAGGGTCACTTACGCTGAGGCCGGGTTGGCTAGGCGGACGCGCTGACGGCGGCCCCGATGGTGGAAGGTGAACTCCAGCGACTGCCACCACTCGGGCAAGCAGGGATCGAGCCCCCAGCCGCCCTGTTGGTCGAGGTGAAGCCCGGCGAAACCAAAGATCACGGCCTGGATGAGACCGCCGCAAGTTGCGGCGTGCACTCCCAGGCCGGCATTGCCCATGCTGTCTTCCAGGTCTATGCCGGCGGCCTGGAGCCAGAAGCGGTAGGCTTCCTCCGGCAGGTCCAACCGAGCCGCCACCCAGGCGTGCACTGCGGGGCTGAGGGAAGAGTCGTGGGCGGTGCGGGGGACGTAGGTGTCCCAGTTGCGCCGCAGGGCCTCTCGGTCCCCCAGGCGCTCGCCGAGAAGCGCGATAAGCATCACCACGTCTGCCTGCTTGAGCACCTGCGAGGCGTTGACGCCCCCATGGCCGATGATGGCATCCATGCAGGCGGTGCGCGGGCGGAAGAGCTCGACAGGCACAGGCGCCAACTCGAAGAACCCGGGGAACTGCTCGAGCACCCCACGCTCCGCGTCGAAGGGGATTCGCATCTTCTGGACGATCTCGCGCCAGTGGGACAATCGCCGCCGATCTAGCCCCAAGCGCGACCCCAGCTCCCTGGCCTGAGAGGGTGCCTCGGCCCGCAGCCACTCCACCAACTTCAGGGCGTGCTCCAGGTGCCATACTACCATGCGATTGGTGAAGACGGGATTGTCCACGTTCTCGTGGTACTCATCCGGGCCAATCTGGCCGGTGAGCTCGAAGCATCCGTCCTCATGGTTCCATTCCACCCGGCTGCCCCAGAAGACGGCCGTGTCCAGGATGATCTCGGCCCCGAAGTCACGCATGAAGTGGTCATCGCCCGTCCACTGCCAATACTGCCATACCCCGTAGGCCACGTCGGCCGAGATGTGCTGCTCGTTGTCGCCCGTCCAGATGCGGATGCGTCGCCCCTGGCGGTCGGGCAACGTCCACCGGGGAGTGGTCTCCAGCCCGGTGTCGGTGCTCTCCCATGCGAACATAGCTCCTTCGTAGCCCGCTTCCTTCGCCTTCTCGCGGGCTCCGGGCAAGGTATGGTAGCGATACAGGAGAAGGTTGCGGGCTACGTCGGGGCGCCACAGTGTGAGCGGCGGAAGCATGAAGATCTCGGTGTCCCAGAAGACGTGGCCCTTGTAACAGGGGCCGCTGAGCGTCCGGGCCCCTATGCTGACCCGCTCGTCCTGAAAGGGAGCGGCGATCAGCAGATGGTAGGTAGCGAAGCGCAGGGCCAACTGGGCGTAGTCGTCCCCTTCTAGCCGTATGTCGGCTTCCTCCCACAGGTGCGTCCACGCCTGGCGGTGCTCCTCCAGGAGTCGGTCGTAGCCCTTGGCCGCGGCGGCCTGCAGGCGTCCGTGCACCAAGCTCTGCAGGTCGTCGGCGTCGCGACTTGTGCCCACGGCCACAATCTTGGTGATGGTGACCGTATCCCCCGTGGATAGTGCCAGGCCGGAGAAGCCGTTGCCCGGCTCGGGCGGCGATAGGTGTGACTCCAGGTCGGTTGCCGGCCGGTCTATCTCCAGACGCTGGGCGAAGCGCACCTGGTGACCGCTGCGGTTAGTCCGGCCCTGCCACCAAGCCCCCCAGCGGTCTATGGCCCCGGTCTCCGTGGCCTCCCAGTGGGACACGGACACGGGGCCGGAGGCGGTATTGGCCACGTTTCGGGCTCGGCTCTCATCCAGGTACGCCACGCAGGTCAGGCTGTCCACGGGGGTGAGGGCGGTCACGCTCACCCTCTGGGCCAGCACATGTCGGTCGGCCATGCTGGCGAAGCGCTCGAAGGCCAGGCGGATGACCTTGCCGCCGGAGCTCTGCCAAAGCACCTCGCGCCGTAGCACTCCATCGCGCAGGCTCAGCCGACGCTCGAAGCCCCGTAGGTGTCCCAGGTCCAGCCGGAAAGGCTCGCCATCCACTTCTAGCCGAAGGGCGAACCAGCAGGGCAGGTTGGCCAGATCGGGCACTTGATCTTGGGGGTGATGGTTGAAGATGCCGTGCACCAGGGTGCCGGGAAGTTCGGCGGGATGACCCTCTTCGAAGCTGGCCCGGCTGCCCAGGTAGCCGTTGCCCACGGTCATGATGCTCTCGTAGTAGTGAAGCCGGTCGGGCTCGAAACGGCTTTGACACAGAGTCCAGGCGCGTTCGTGGGGGTTCATGTTCCTCTCTCAGGCTGACCGGAGGTTGACGATGCTAGCGGTAGAGCTCGGGCCGGTCGGACATGGACTCTTCCAGCAGGAGGAATAGCCGCTCGAGCAGGCCGCCCTGGTCGCCCGAGTAGGTGTCATCGAGGGACTGCCAAGGGTCTTCCATGTCCTCTATGTGTCGCCAGGAGGGCGGGAGCCCGTAGGCAACGCTGGTCGGATCCATGTTCTGCACGTACAGGCAATAGGCCGTCCCCAGCATGATGCTTTCCAGGTAGGTACGGCGGCCGGTGCACTCCATCAGCTCGATCAGCCCCAGGGTGATGTTGGCCACGTCGCCAGGTGAGGTGACCCCGTTGAGGTGCAGAGCGCTGCCGGGCTCGCGGCGATGGCTGAGCACCCAGCGGAGCTCCTCCTGCGAGTCGCGGTGGAGGTTAAGGTGCCTCTCCTTGAAGATGCGCAGAGGGTAGGCTCCGTTGCGTTCCTGCCGGGCCTCCAGCCACTTGGCGAAGCGGATGGCGTAGCGCAGAAACCGCCGGGCTTTGTCCGGCAGGCCCTGAGCCACTGAAAGGCGGTAGCAGATGAGCAGGGCTCGGAGGGGCGGGCCGGCCAGGTCGGAGTCGAAACAGAGATGGCCCTCCTCGTCGCGGAAGAAGGGCCCGCGCCTGGCATCCCAGAGGGTGATGAGCCGCTCTCCGAAGAGCAAGGCGTAGTCCCGGAAGCGCCGATCGCCGGTGATCTTCCACAGCCTGGCCAGGGCCTCTACGCTCCGGCCCTTGGCGTGCCAGCCTGAGGGGATCCATTGCCCGGTGACTAGGTCGAACTTGGGTGAGTAGTCGTTATCGGCTGCGGCCATGACGAACTGGGCGTTGCCGATGGCCCGCTCGATGTGTTGCTCAGCCAAGGTCTTGTTGCCGAACTGGCGCAGGATCTGGGCGTAGTCGGCCTCGATGGCGGCCTTCTCGGCGCTGTACTTGAGCCAGATCTGGGATTCCTTGCCCGGAGCCTCCTCCAGCACACCGAAGACGTGGGGTGCGATCTCGCCGTACCGATTGTCGTGGAGCCACTGCAGAGGCCGCTCCACGTACTTCTCCAGGTCCACGTCTATGCCGTGCAGGAAGGCCGCCAACATGGCGGGCAGTATGACCAGGGGAGACAGATTGAGGGAATAGTAGACAGGCTCCTGCCCGCTCAGATCCACGTAGCCCCGGTAGGAGCCCCGGGTGTCGTCGTAGAAGCTGAGATTGCCGGTGTGGGCAGCCAGAGCGCGCTCATGCAGAAGCCCGGCAACGTGATCCAGTGGCGCTTCGGACAGGAACTGAAGGTAATCCTCGAAGCGCATCCGAGGACCATACAGAGCGGCCGGCTGCAACTCGCCCGCGCGAGGATCGAGGTCCGGTCGGGTCAGGGCAGGATCAGTCATCTGCATTCATCGCCTTCGTATGGAAGCCGGGCGTAGGGGGGAAGCCTGAGGCAGAGATGGGACACGCCCGCGCACGTCCTACGATGGCGCACCGGGCAGCGCGCCCGCAACCACGACAGGGATTGTAGCAGCGGGGTGCTCCGTAAGCAACCGAACGCACCATCGCTCCTTCCTACCAGGGCAGCCCCTCCAGATCTATCTCTCCAGGGGGCCATTCCTCGGAACCGCACTCCAGGATCATGGTCTCCTCCGGGAAACGCACTTTTCCCCAGGGCGCCTGGACGAAGGTCGGTCCTGCTACCCGTCTCCAGCCCAGGCGCTGATAGAAGCCGAGCAGGTTCCCGGCGCAGAAGAGCAGTCCGAACCGGGCCGATGACTGATGGCAGATGAACTCGCCCGCTCGAGCCAGGGCCAAGCTCGCCAGCCCGCGGTGCCGCCAGGCCGGGAGGGTGGCGACGTCGCCCACTCCCACTACCGGAACCCGCCTCTGGCCCACCCAGACCTCTCGCTCCACCAGCTTGAGCCCAGAGACTACCTTCCCGCCGGCGCGCACGAGCACACGCCAGTGCGCCGGGGCCCACTCCAGTTGGGCCAGAAGCGGGTGGACATTCAGGTCCCCTCCGCCCAGTTCCTCCACCGCGCGCTGTTCTGCCTCGGTGAGCTCTTCGGCGGGCCGCACCTCGACCTGCACTGGCGGAAGATCCTGGCCCGCGAGTGAGTTCGTCATTTCCCCTCACCAGCGGCTAACGTAGTCCTGCAGACCCAGCGGCAAGGGCTCCGGCCTGTCCGCTGCGCTCTCCAGGGCCACGTGCTGACCTTGCGCAGATGCATCGTGGAAGGCCTGCATGACGTCGAGCACGTGATAGGCCAGCTCCCCAGAGGCGCGGTGGCGGCGCCCAGCCCGTAGAGCATAAGCCATATCCGCCAAGCCCAGCCCGCGGGCGTTCTCGCTGTAGCCGTGCGTGAGCGGCATGTCGCTCCACTCCTTGGCGCCAGCCCGCCGCACCCGCACCGGCCCCCCGAAGGTGTTGGGGTCTGGGACCTGCAGGGAGCCCTCGGTACCATAGATCTCGATGCGAGGCAGGTCGGCGGCCCACACGTCAAAGGTGGTGATGATGGTGCCCACGGCCCCATTGGCGAAGTCCATCACCCCGGCCACGTGAGTGGGCACCTCTACGTCTATGACGTAGCCAAACCTGGGTTCGCTGGTGACCGTCCGCTGGGGGAAGGTGATGCGGGCACTGCCTGTGACCCGGCGAACGGAGCCGATGAGGTTGACCAAGGCGGTGAGGTAGTAGGGCCCCATGTCGAACATGGGGCCGCCGCCGGGCTTGTAGTAGAACTCGGGGTCGGGGTGCCAGGTCTCATGTCCGTGGCTCATCATGAAGGCCGTGGCGGCCACCGGCTCGCCGATCCAGCCGTCGTCTATGAGCTTGCGACAGGTCTGGATGCCGCCGCCCAGGAAGGTATCGGGGGCGCACCCCACTAGCAGTCCCTTCTCCCGGGCCAGGCCCAGGATGCGCCGGCCCTCATCCCGCGTCACGGCCAAGGGCTTCTCGCTGTAGACCGACTTGCCCGCCTCCAGCGCCGCCAGGGCTACCTCTGCGTGGGCCTTGGGGACGGTCAGGTTGAGGATGACCTCGATTTCCGGGTTGGCCAGGGCCTCGGCCACGCTGCAGGCCCGCACGCCGTACTCCTGGCCGCGCGCAGCAGCCCGCTCGGGCAGCAAGTCAGAACAGGACACCACCTCCAGGATCGGGTGGCGGGCGCAGTTCTTGAGGTAAATGGCGGATATGGTGCCGGAGCCGACAAGACCCACCTTCACGGGCGCGGTGACAGACATGCTTGCCTCCCTCAGGACTGGAGCGCCGGCGCACGGCCGGGCCCGCCCCCATATGATACCCCGGTCCGCTCCCTTCCGGCGACCACGCAGCGCCGCCCCGACCCTCCTCCCTTCCCCCTCTCCGCGTCTCCGTGTCTTCCCCTCTCCCCGTCTCGCCCTCTCCCCGTCCGCCGTCCTTGCCTCGGCTCCCCCTTCCACCTACAATGTGCCCACCAACCTATGGAGGTACCTGTGGCCGGCAGAGCAGCGCGCGTAAGCTGAGTGCGTTCCCCGACTCACTATCCCTGCTTTGCCCGCCGCCTGAGCCGTGGGGCGCACCGTCGCCGCGGCTCTACCTGTTAAGCACCGAGCGTGCCTCCTGCTCAGCGCCGTCGAGCCGCGGCTGACCCCGCGGCTCTTGTCGTTGGTAAGGGCGGGCTGCTGTGGAGGAGCACATGCTACAGGTATCGGGAGTCTCGAAGAGCTACGGCGCTCAGACTGTGCTCGCCCGAGTCTCGTTCAGCCTCGGGCCGGGCGAGCATGCCGGGTTGGTGGGACCCAACGGATCGGGCAAGACCACCTTGCTGCGCCTCATCGCCGGGCTGGAGCGCCCCGACGAGGGCAGCATCCGCCTGAACCCGCCTCCCCTGGCGTTCGGCTACCTGCGCCAGGCCCTGGACTTCGACCCGGACGACACCATCGCCCGCGCCTTGAGACGGGCCACCGGGGCCCACGGTCTGGCGGCGGACCGCATGGCCCGTCTGGCCGAGGAGATGGCCTGGGCCCCGGACCCGGAGACTGCCCTGCGCTTGACCGAGGAATATGCCCGGGCGCAGGAGCGCTTCGAGGCTGCCGGCGGATACGAACTTCAGACCCGGCTGGAGGCCGCCCTGGCGGGGCTGGATCTCGCCGGGCTACCTCCTGAGCTACCGGTGGCCCGACTGAGCGGAGGGCAGAAGACCCGGCTGGGGCTGGCGGGCCTGCTCGCCACCCGGCCATCCCTCCTCCTCCTGGATGAGCCCACTAACCACCTGGACGTGGATGCGCTGGATTGGCTGGAGCGGTGGCTTCAGAGCTACGAGGGAGCAGCACTGATCGTCTCCCACGACCGCACCTTCCTGGACGCCACCACCACCCGGACCCTGGCGCTGGACCCCGCCGATCACACCCTGACGTCCTACCCGGGGGGCTACTCCGAGTACGCCCGGGCTCGGGAACGGGAGATAGCCCAGCAGTGGCAGGCGTACCAGGCGCAGCAGGAGGAGATTACCCGGCTCCGGGCTGCAGTCCGGCGGGTGCGGGGCCAGGCGGTCATGCGCCGGGGAGGCAAGGCCAACGATGGAGATAAGTTCGCTCGGGGCTACTTCTCCGACCAAACGTCGGGCACCATGGCCCGGGCCAAAGTGCTGGAGAGGCGCATCGAGCGGCTGCTCACCGAGGACAAGGTGGAGAAGCCCCAGCAGCAGTGGGGCCTCAAGCTGGATCTGGCCTCTGACGGAAGCGGTGCTCGGGAAGTGCTGAGGCTGGAGGACGTGTCCCTTTCCTTCGGGCCGCTCCACCTTCTGCGTGGGATCAGCGCCACCCTCACCCATGGCCAGCGGGCGGTGCTCCTGGGCCCCAATGGATCCGGGAAGACTTCGCTGCTGCGGCTGGTGACGGGGGAGTTGCAGCCGGACTCGGGTACCATCAGGGTGGGGGCGGGAGTTCGAGTGGGGTACTTGGCCCAGGAGCAGGAGATCCTGGATGCCGATATCACCCCGTTCGATGTTGTCAGCAAGGCCTCTGGCTGGGCAGATCAGACGCGCGTGCGCTCCTTCCTCCATTGGTTCCTCTTCGCCGGCGATGAAGCCTTCATCCCGGTCGTCAGCCTGAGCTTCGGAGAGCGGACCCGGTTGATGCTAGCGCTGCTGGTGGCTCAAGGGTGCAACCTGCTCCTGCTGGACGAGCCCATCAACCACCTGGACATCACCGGCCGAGAGCGATTCGAGGAGGCCTTGCTGCAGTTCGAGGGGACGGTGCTGGCCGTGGTGCACGACCGGGCCTTCGTGCGACGGGTAGCGACCCAGGTGTGGGAGTTGCGCGACGGTCGGCTGCGGGTGACGCGGTAGGGGCCGTGGGCCCTGCAGCCGACCGCAGTACAATTGGGGCGGAATGGAGGGATTCCGCACGCCAGCCTGACGGCACTGGCCCGCGCACCTACAGGAGGGAGATATGTCCCAGCGCGTACCACCACTCGACCGCAAGCGGCTCGAGCGCACTCTCGTGGCAGTACTCGACCTTGCCCTCCCCGCGTGCTCCCGCTTCGATTGGCGTCTGGTGGGTACGGCGGCGGCGCTGCTGCACGGGGTGCCTCTGCCGACAGCCGACGTGGACATACTGGTCAGGGAGCGGGCTGCGGTGGACGCCTTCTCGGCTGCCCTATCCTCCTACCCGTGTGCGGCGGCCCCCGCGTGGCTGGAGCATTCCCGGCAGTACTACTGCGCCTACGACGTCAACGGCGCCAGAATGGAGTTCAGTACGGTAGAGGTGCCATCAGACCTCGAGTACATCGAGACCTTCGGGCTCGGCCCCTGGGTGCGCTGCGCTCTGCTCCCCTGCGGGCCCTACTCCGTGCCCACCGTGGCCTTGGAGCTCCGGCTGATCACCGAGCTGCGTCGTCAGCGCCCGGACCGATACCGGCCCATCCTGGAGTTCATGGCAGTCCACGGGTGCGACCTCCGCTTCATCCGCAGCGCCATCGCGGCTGCCGGCGTGCCCCATGCGTTGCAGGAGGAGGTCATGAGTGGCCTTGGGGGGCAGAGTCTAGTCGCGGCGTGAAGCACAGCGCCCCCTACCATCGGAGAGGATAGGGGGCGAGAGAAGGCGTCACCCGTGGAGCGGAGTCTGTCAGCCGCTGAAACCGGGCACCGGGCACTGCGCCGGTGACGTGGGGGCGGGGCAGCCCCACGGGGTCTGGTTGTCCATTCCCGGCTGCACTCGGAACATGGGCTCGCCCCGATCGGTGTTGCCCACCGAACACACCAGGGAACCGTCAACGTAGAGCTCGACCCAGTACGGATGGCCCTGCTGGCCGTACCTGTCCACGTCCACCGGCATCCCGTCTATCTTGAGGAACCCCGACTCGCTGATCGGGCCCCACCCGTGGGGGTTCACGTCTATCCAGTGATCAAGGCAGAAGCGATACACCTTGATCCAGGAGGTCCTTCCCGGCGGCGTGGTGCAGGTGATGATGTTGCCCCCTCCGGGCAATCTCTCCTCATCCAGCCGTTCCCAGGTCAACCGAGCGAAGGCGGCTCCCAGATGCTCGAAGTACTCCATGCGCACGGCATGGAGACCGCCCGCCAGATCAACCTCCGCCGAATGAGCGGTGCGGGCTTGATCGCGCCACTGGTCTATCACCAGCACGTTGTTGACGAACAGCCGCACGCCGTCATCGGTCTCGGTGGTGAAGCGGTAGCGCCCGGCGGCCAGCTGCAGCGACGCCGTCCAGCGGGCGGAGAAGTTGTCGGCCGGGATGCGTGGATCCGGCGAGCCCAGCCCCCAGTCGTGGTTCACCTGGGCCTCATCGCGCACCACCGCCGGAGGGCCCGCCAGGTCCCGGTTGGCGAAATACTCGGCGCGCCACGGCCCCGTGGGCGCAGGAGCGGGCTCCAGGCGTTGCCAGCTGAGCCTGATGACCGCCCCGCCCGTGGCCTCGAAGTACTCCAGTCGCATGCTGTGCTGACCGGCCGTCATGAAGCGGTCGGCGGTGTAGACGGTGACCGCCTGCTCGCGCCAGGCGTCTATCACCAGCTGGTCGTCAATCCAGAGCCGGGCTCCGTCATCGGTCTGCACGGTGAAGCGGTAAACGGCGGCGTCGAAGGTCTGGGTGCTAGTCCAGCGGACGGAGAAGAAGTCGGCGGGTATCTGCGGTGCAGGCGACCCCAAGCCGAAGTCGAAGTTGATCTGGGCATCGTCCCGGACGAGCGCTGGGGTTCCCGCCAGGTCCCGGTTAGCGAAGTACTCGCCCCGCCAGACTCCGGTAGCTGGGGGCGCCGGCTCCAGCAGCTGCCACGCCAGCCTGATGACCGCCCCGCCCGTGGCCTCGAAGTACTCCAGCCGCAGGGTATGCTGGCCGGGCGTCATGAAGCGGTCGGCGGTGTAGACCGTAGGCGACTGCTCCCGCCAGGCGTCTATCACCAGCTGGTCGTCAATCCAGAGCCGGGCTCCATCGTCCGTCTGCACGGTGAAGCGGTGAACGGCGGCGCCAAACAGCTGGGTGCTGGTCCAGCGGGCGGAGAAGAAATCGGCAGGCACCTGGGGAGCCGGTGAACCCAGACCGAAGTCGAAGTTGATCTGGGAGTCATCGCGAACGAGGACGGGAGCGCCCGTGAGTGTGGCGTTGGCGAAGAACTCACCCCGCCACACAGTCAGAGGCTGGGCCTCGACCGAAGGGACGCTCGCGCCCGTCAGGGGAAATGGCACCAGGGATAAGGCCACCGCGAGGAAGGATATCAGACAATTACGAATAGCAGCTCTCATCCTAACCTCCAGATTCAAATGCGCCAACTCACGGCAAGATTCTGCGTGGACCCTCAGCTGCGCGACCGAGCGGCCCAGAATACTCTAGCCGGGGTGGCAGCCACGGTCAAGCTTTGCGCGTGAGCCCGGAGGGCCTGGGACAAGAAGGAGGAGCCGGAGTCAGGGACGAGGGGGTAGGTGCGCGCGGCCAGGGTGTGAGGAGCCGCCCGAAGGAGGCTGCGAACGTGGGCTACGCCGGGCCAAGCATGGGTGATGAGAGAGACGATAGCCGGGTCTGAGACCGGTGCTGCGAGTCTCTCCCGGCTTGGCCCGTGCTTTGGCCTGCCCTCCGGTCACCCCCCAAGGGTCGCGAACCCATCGCGCCATCGCCCTTGACGCCGGGCGACAGCCGGCTTAGGATGACCGTCAGTGGTCGCCTGTAAGAGCTCTGCTCGGATGTGCTCCTGCGCGAGGTCACTGCCATGATGGATCCACCCATGCGAAGTTTCGGCTCTCGGGCAGTGCGCAACCACGAGGCCGCGACCGAGGTTTGGGGCCGGCCGGGCATGAGTTCTCTTCCCCCGCCAGTGTTCCTCCCGCAACGCGTCTCGCCATGGGACGGCCTCGACCGCTGGCCGTGTTTGCCGGGGCAGGGGGCCTACGTGACGGGCGCTGTTCTCATCAGCAAAGGGACGACAGCGGCGATCACTGGAGCGGGCTCAGGGGGTGCGCCTCTGGGTGCGCGAGCGTACGGTCGGGCGAGTTGGCGGCGCACATCGCTTGTAAGGAGGGAAGGATGAACCGCAAGTTTGTCATTGCTCTGTGCGTAGTTGTGTCTCTGGCTGCCGTGCTATTGGTTGCCGTTCCGGCGGTGGCGGAGGGGCCTGCAGGAGCTCAGAACGTACTGAACCTGCCCGTCCTCTTCCACCAGCTAGACCGGTTGGGCCAAGCGCACCCTGGAGAAGCTCAGGACGCACTGAACCTGCCCATCCCGGTTGATATCAGCCATCGCCTGAAGCACGTCCCCGCGCCGCCGCAGTTGGCCCCCGAGGAGGCCATCGCAGTGGTGACCAGCAGCGCCACCACTGCTTCCCAGTGCTTCGGGGACAATAGCTCCATCACCATCACTATCCCCAGCTTCGACCCGGCCCACCCCGGCAGTCAGGACGTGGTGTTCTGGAAGGAGACGGCTGCAGGTGCGACGGGCAAGGCTACGCTCTGGGTGGCCTGGGACTTCCTGACCACGGCGTACGACCGCGAGGACGTCATCACTTGCGACCAGCTAGGGTACCTGCAGGGGCAGATGGACAGCATCGTGGACACGGATGTCCACTACTTCGGCGAGTACATCCAGCGGCCGGCAGGGAATGACAACATTGACGTCATGATCTACAACATCGTTGATGAAAACTACTACGATTCCGCTTTCCCCTTCTACATCGCGGGCTTCTTCTGGGCCAGCATCAACGAGACCTTCGACCGGAACATGATCTTCATAGACAGCCTCGACTGGGAGAACCGACTGGGGCCGGACGTCGCCCGTCCCTTCCTCTATGAGGGCACGGTGGCGCACGAGCTGGAGCACCTCATCCACAACGATCATGACCCGGATGAGCTCTCCTGGGTGGACGAGGGGCTGGCCGACCTGGCGGAGTACCTCAACGGCTTCGGCCACCCCGACAGCCACGTGGTCTACTACCTGGCTTACCACCGCACCTCCCTCACTAACTGGGGCGGCGGGCTGGAGGACTACGGTGCCAGCTACCTCTTCCAGCTCTACTTGTTGGAGAACTTCGGCACCCAGATCGATGGGGGATGGCAGCCTGACTGGACCCGGGGGCTGGTGGACCAGCAGGACAACGGCATCGCCGGGATCGAGGCTCAGACGGATGCGGGTTTCAACGACCTGTATGACTCCTGGATTCTGGCCAACTACCTGGACGATCCATCCCTCGCCGGCGCGGGTGGCTTCCCACTGGGGTATCAGACCATCGCGCTCAATCCCTTCGTCAGTTCGTCGTACACCCCCTGGTCCATCGCTCGCGCCATCGAGGACATCTACGGCGCCACCCACAAGGGCAACCTGCCCGTGAGCCGCTACTACGGCGGGTACATCTCCGGCACGGTGGAGTATCCGATCGGGGCTCTACCACCTTACGCGCCGGCGTACGGCACCTACAAAGGCATGGAGCCGGCCATGGAGGTCCTCCTCCGGGGAGATGCCAGCTCTGGCGTGGCCCCATATGCGGGCAACTACGAGGTGGCCAGCGGCGGAGGCAACATGCTCACCGACCGCATGCTCAGCCTCAACACTCCCGTCGGCGGCACCCTCACGTTCTGGACCTGGTACGACATAGAGGAGGAGTGGGACTACGGGTTCGTGGAGGCCTCCACCGACGGCGGCACCACCTGGAACCCACTGCCGGGAAGCATCACCCGCACCAGCAACAACCCGAACAGCTCCACCGCCTGGGCCAACTCGCTCGTAGGTGGTCAGGCCAGCACCGACACCGCTATCACCGGCAGCAGCGGCGGCTGGGTGGAGGCCACCTTCGCGCTGCCCGCGGCGAGCGACGTCCTAGTGCGCTTCTCCTACTACACCGATGAGGCGGTGAACGGAGCCGGTTGGTTCATTGACGAGGTGAGCGTCAACGGCTTCAGCGACGGGTTCGAAGGGGGGGCTGACAACTGGACCCTGGGCGGGTGGACGCGGACCACGGGCCTCTTCCCTAACGACTGGATGGCTGCCTACGTCGTACCGGTCTACAACAGGGGCAAGTTCAGCCATTTGGACTACGGCTACCTGGCGGGAGACCAGCTAGTGAACCCCTACGAGTACGTTACCGGCTCGGTGAGCACCCTGGCCCTGAACAAGGACCTGGCTACGGTTGTCTTCTCGAACCGACCGGCCGAGAGTCCCTTCGATGCGGGATACCTGGTGCTGGTCGAGAAGGGGAGCGCCTCCAAGAAGTAAGCTGCTCCCTCTGGGGCGCTAACAGGGGCCGGCCGGAGAGCCGGCCCCTGGATTCACATTGTGGCTTCATCCACGGAGCTACTTGGTCCTTCCTGGCGTGGGCTGTGGCTCCGCTGTCCCCACCGGCTCACTGGGCGACCCGTCCTTCACCGTGGGGCTCACGCCTTTCCCCGAGGTCGGCTCTTCGCTCTGGCACAGCACCACATGGGCGCCCCGGTCGGTGTGGTACTCGTACCTCTCGCCCTTCACTTCCAGCACCAGCCGGTAGCCGGGCGTGATCACCTGGGCGTATACCATCCCGGGCTGCGGGCACCCCAGGCTGGTGTCCGACCATTCCTGGCTCTGCACCTCCACCACCGTGACCGCCGACTCCCGGGGCAGGTCCAGCCTGCTGGCCAGGTCCGACACCGCCGCCAGCACCGGCTCCGCTGCCTGCGCCGGGGCCAGGCTGAGGCCCTCCACCACCACCGGCGGGGTAGGTAGGGGAGTAGGAGTGGGAGTGGCCCTCATGGTCGCAGTAGGGCTCGGAGTGGGGGGCGTGGTCGCGGTGGGAGTCGCCGTGGGCGCCACCGCCGGCATCACCGGCCCGCAGCCGACCGACAGCATCATCGCTACCATCAGGAGCATCAGTCTTAGCCGCACCGCTGCCTCCTGCAGACGCTTCTCCTCTGGAAGACGCCCGCGCTGGACCCGGAGTTCCCTCCCCATCCTACCAGAAGCCCGACCGTTCGTCGCCCCTTGGTTGCCCCCCTCGGGCGCCAGGCCATAGTAGTCAGGCGCCTTGACAAAGAGATGGGGCACTGACATCCTACTAGTTGTGGTGGCTGAGCCTCATGCTACCCGGGCAACGTTGCCGCTCTGTGATCGGATTCCAATGGAGGTACTATTGTATGAAGAAGTTTGCTGTATTCACCCTGATCTTGCTCCTGGCCGCGTCTCTGGTTGGCTGTGGCGCCGGCGCCGAGGCTACCGCCACTCCGGCACTGGCCGAGCCCAGTCCCACTGCCGTAGAAGAGGCCAGCCCGACCGCGGAAGTTGAGGCCACTCCCACTGTGGAGGCTGTGGCCAGCCCGAGCCCTGAGGCTGAGGTGGGCGAGACCCCTGCTGCTGTGGCGGTGGGGGATCCCGAGATCGGAGTCGTGGTTTTTCGGCAGAACTGCAGTGGCTGCCACGGCACCCAGGCTGGAGGAGGCATAGGTCCCACTCTGGCCGGCACCGGGCTGCCCTTTGAGACGGTGCTGGAGAAGGTACGCACCGGGCCCAGCGACATGCCTGCCTTCCCCCCGGAGCAGGTCAGCGACGAGGACGTGGCCCACATCCTGGCCTGGTTGCAGTCTCTCTCGTAACCGCCCCCTGCGGGCCGGCGCCGGCTGAGTCGAGGCTGGGGCGGCGCCCCGGAGGCTATCCGCGGGGCGCCGCCCCTCTTTCGTTGCCGCCACCTGCCCGAACGGCTAGGATGAAGACCGCCCGACTGGACGGCCTCGACCCTGGCCCGGTGGCCGGTGATTGCGTTGCCGATCGCTGCTATCGTGTGGACATACAGGACGAAGGCCGGCCAGAGGGGGACGGACAGGCCGCTTTGGGGAGGCAGAAGTGACCACCAGGCCCAGGTGTGGGACCAGAGGCCGAGGTATCGTGATCGTGGGGCTGGCCGCGGTAGCCGTAGCTCTGGCCGTGGTGGCCTGCAATGTTTCGCCGGTAGAGCCGTCGCGCTCCGCGCTCGGCATCCCTGCGGAGGATAGCCAGACTCCGGAGGAGGTGGTGGAGGCCTTCTACCGGTGGTACCTCAGCTACCCTGGCAATGTCCTCGCCACCCGCGCCTATCGAGTGAGCGAGCACCTGGCGCCCGAGATGGTGGAGCGGGTAGACGCGATGATGGCCGATGAGAGGGGGCCCGGCTACGACCCCTTCCTCTTGGCCCAGGATCTGCCCGAGACTCTCACCCCGGGCCCGGCTACGGTCTCGGGTGATCGCGCCTACCTCATGGTGGAGACCAGCTTCGCCGGCCACGTTCTGCGCGTCGGGCTGAGACGCGAGGGCCGCTGGCTGATCACCGACATCTCTCAGGTCCGGAGCCCGGAAGCTGTGGTCATGGGCTTCTACGACTGGTACTTGCACTACGAGGGCAACCCCTTGGCCGACGGCGCCTACAAGGCCAACGCCGCCCTGACGCCGGCCTTTGTGGCCAAGGTGGAGCGGGCCCTGGCCTCCTTCGACCGCGGTGGGTTCGATCCCTTCCTGATGGCCCAAGATGTGCCTGAGTTCTTTCGGGTGGAGCGCTCCGAGGTGGGAGAGGAGTCCGCTATCATCCTCCTCTCCAGCAGCTTCCCCGGGCATCGCATCCGGGTGCATCTGGTGCCGGTCGAGGGGCTGTGGAAGATCGCCGACGTCTCCCTACCGGACGGGAGCTGATGGCTGGGGCCGCGGGGGATCTCACCGCAGAGAGCGCAGAGGATGAAGGGAACGAGCAGCCGAGGGGCTGGCGACGGTGGATCGGGTGGCTCACGGGCTTCTCGCGCTCTCCTTGTCCGGGTGCGTCGCCTCAGTTCTGCTGCTCTTTCCCCTCGCATCGCTCATCTGCTCTCTGTGACTGGATTCCCTCGCTGGCCTCCTGGCACGGTAAGCGGGTACAATGGGGCGACTGGGTTCTGACGAGCCAGTCACGGCAGCCCACTGTCGCGACTGCCTGTCCGCTTTCGTCGCGCCGAGGTCGTGGTGCCCGTTTGGGGGTAGGCTGGGCTGCCTGCTGACCCGCCGTTCTACGCGCGCAGATAGCGAGTCCCGATGGAACCTTCGCTACCGTTTCTCCTGGCTCTGGCAGCGGTGGTGGCTGGGGCCAAGGCTGCCGGGTATCTGGCAGTTCGGCTTCGGCAGCCGGCTGTGTTGGGGGAGCTTCTGGCCGGCTTCATCCTCGGTCCCACGGTACTGAACCTGCTTGCCTGGCCCGCCTTTGCCGGCTTCCATCTGGAGGACACCCTGGGCTACCTGGCGCACCTGGGCGTGCTCTTCCTCATGTTCATCGCCGGGCTGGAGGTGGATTTCGAGGCGATGCTGGAGTCCGGCCGGGCGTCGTTCCTCACCGGGTTGATGGGAGTGTTGGCGCCGGTGCTGCTGGGGATGGCGGTGAGCCTCCCCTTCGGTTACAGCCTCCAGCAAGGCCTCTTTGTTGGGCTCATCCTGGCCGCCACCAGCGTGAGCATCTCGGCTCAGACCCTGATGGAGCTCGGGGTTCTGCGCAGCCGGGTGGGGGTGGTGCTGCTGGGCGCCGCCATCGCCGATGATGTCTTGGTTATCCTGTTTCTGTCCTTGTTCACCGCCCTGACGCTGGGCGGAGGCAGCGGCCCCCTCTCGGTGGCCCTGGTGCTCCTGAGGATGCTTCTCTTCCTGGGTGTGACCCTGGGAGTGAGCAGGCGCGTGATCCCCCAGTTGGCGTCGCTGGTTGACAGGATGCCCATCAGCCAGGGCGTAATGGCTTTGGTGATCGTGACCGCTCTGCTGTACTCCTGGGCGGCCGAGGCCCTGGGGGGAATGGCCGCCATCACAGGGGCCTTCCTGGCCGGACTGGCCTTCGCGCACACTTCCCTTCGGCGTCGAGTCGAGGAAGGGATGCACACCCTGGCCTATTCCTGGCTGGTGCCGGTGTTCTTCGTCAGCATCGGCCTGGAGGCCGATGGTCGGGCTCTGGGATGGGCCGGCTTGCCCTTCGCTCTGACCATCGTGGCGGTGGCGCTGGTCTCCAAGGTGGTGGGGTGCGGCGCCGGGGCGCGCTTGGGTGGGTGCTCGGCTGCTGAGTGCTTGCGGCTGGGTGTGGGCATGACTTCCCGAGGCGAGGTGGGCCTGATCGTGGCCACGGTGGGGCTAAACGCCGGGCTCATCGGGGAGAGCGTATTCGCGGCCGTGATCATCATGGTGTTGGCCACCACTCTGCTGACGCCCGTGATGCTCCGGGCTCTCTATCCGCGCTCTTCCACCGAGGCGGTTCCCTCCATGGGGTTGAGCAGTGCCGAATCGCCGAGCAGCCGGCGCGTTTCCACTTGACGGCCCCGGGGGCTGCTGGGCCGGGGAGGCAACCTTCAAGCGCGAGGACGAAAATGCTGCAGATGCTGGTACTGGTGCTGGATAACGAGGAGCAGTTCCCTGAGGTTCTTAGGGCGTGGCGGGAGGCAGGAGCCCCAGGAGTCACCGTACTGCAGAGCACCGGGCCTGGCCGGCTACAGAATGCGCTCCGGGATGACCTGCCTCTAATGCCCGGACTGCGGGACCTCCTTTCCAGCCAGGAGCTCCACCATCGCACTCTCTTCACCATTCTGCCGGACGATGAGGCGGTGCAGCGGGTGGTGGCGGCCACCCACGAAGTGGTGGGTGACTTCTCCCGCCATCACACCGGGCTTCTCTTCACTGTTCCGGTGGGCCAGGCGTGGGGGCTGCACAAGGCGGAAAGATTGAGATGATTGGGCAGACGGTTCTGGTAAGTGATGTCTTCGATCCGTCCCACCTGAGCTCAGTGATCGTGAGGCCAGACGAGCACCTGGAGGACGTGTTGCGCCGGTTCTCTGAGGAACCAGCGCTCCGGGGCATATTCGTATGCGATGAGACGGGGCGATTCCTGGGGGCCATAACCCGCACTGATCTCCTCTATTGGGCCCGGCTCCAGCTGGGGACGGCTCTCCATGGTTCTTCCCTTCCGCCCGAGCGCATCGTGCGGCTAGCCCAGCTGGTGCAGGCGGCCACCGCCAGCGATGTGATCCACCCGGGAAGCCGGGAGACGGGAGTGCGAATGGACGAGCCCCTGGATCATGCCCTGCGCCAGATGCTCAACCATGACATCGTCGCCATACCGGTGGTGGATGATCAGGGCGTGGTCCTGGGAGACCTGACGCGGGCACGGGTCATGCGCTATCTTCTATGCCTCTCAGGCCCAAGACCAGGGCCTCGGTTGTGAGCGAGGCAGCGTTGCCCTCGATGGAGCCCGATCGT
>JABLXR010000060.1 GCA_013178015.1 Anaerolineae bacterium | reverse complement strand
CCTGGCCCTGAGCCTGCTCAAGCAAGACACCACCATCAAGGCCGGTATCAAGGCCAAGCGCAAGGCCGCTGGCTGGAATGAGGACTACTTACTTAGCCTCATAAACCAATAAGATGCAATCGCCCTCCCCCCGGACCGACTTGCAGCCCCATGCTCCCGGTATAAACTAGGGTACGGCTGCATGGCTTCTACTTACACCGACGTGCGGGTGCACTCTCGGTTTGCCCCGTGTCGGCGGAATGCTGGCTTGCGTATCTCACCAAAGGAGCCTCGATGATGGACGCCTTTAGGCTTGTACCTCCGAAGTTCGTTCCCCCTCTCGATCCGGATTTCCGGCCCGCGGTTCTGGCCAACCGGGCGTATCAGAAGGAAGTGGCCGACTCTGGTCAGGGTGTCCCCCTGGTCTTGGGCCTCGAGCGCCTAGAGGGCGAGACCTCCCGCTTCGAGACGCAAGTGTTCGCAGAGGGGCATCCCCGCGCCGAGGCCAACCTGATGTATGCCGAGCGACTGGTCAAGTTCTTGCTCTGGCAGCGCGGCGGCTGGAAGGTCTACGTGGGTGGGCCGCGTTCGATTGGGGAGTACATCAAGAGGGTCTACTCCCCCGAAGGCGAGAGGAAATTCGACTACCACTTCATGGGTGAGGACGTCTACGAGCGCACTTTCACTGTCGTCCCCTGCGAGCCGGACGACGTGCCTCGCGCCCGCGAGGCCGCCCGCTCCCTAGGGCGCCATCTGGACGGATACCGTATCGGCTTCGACCTGGGGGCCTCCGATCGCAAGGTGTCGGCTGTGGTCAACGGCGAGGCCATCTTCAGCGAGGAGGTGGTCTGGCAACCGCGCCAGCAGTCCGATCCCGAGTATCACTACCGCGAGATTATGAGCGCCCTGAAGACGGCCGCCTCCAAGATGCCCCGGGTGGACGCCATCGGCGGCAGCGCGGCCGGCATCTACATCAACAATCGGCCCATGATCGCCTCTCTGTTCCGGGGCGTGCCCAAGGACCAGTACCATAAGGTCCGGAACCTATTCCTGCGCATCCGCGACGAGATGGGTGTGCCCCTGGAGGTGATCAACGACGGCGATGTCACCGCCCTGGCTGGAGCCATGTCTCTGGAGGATACCGGCATCCTGGGCATTGCCATGGGCTCCAGTGAAGCCGCCGGGTACGTCAACCTCCAGGGTTCCATCAACCCCTGGCTGAGCGAGCTGGCCTTCGCTCCGGTGGACTACCAGCCTAACGCCCCGGTGGACGAGTGGTCGGGGGACAAGGGCGTAGGCGCGCTCTACTTCTCCCAGCAGTGCGTCTTCCGCCTGGCGCCCAAGGCCGGCATCGAGGTGCCCGGGGGCATCACCGACGCCGAGAAGCTCCAGTTCGTGCAGGAGAAGCTGGAGGCCGGGCACGAGGGAGCGGTCAAGATCTGGCAGAGCATGGGCTACTACCTGGGGTACGCCATCCCTCACTACGCTGATTTCTACGACGTCAAGCACGTGCTCATCCTGGGTCGCTGCACTTCTGGCCGCGGCGGGGAGCTGATTCTAGCTGGAGCCAACGAAGTCCTGCGCAGCGAATTCCCCGATCTGGCAGCGAGGATCAACGTGCAATTGCCGGACGAGAAGAGCCGGCGGGTGGGCCAGTCTATCGCTGCCGCCAGCCTGCCGGAGATCGGATAGGCGGACCTAATCCTCCGACCCGCGCCATCTGGCGGAGCCAAATGGCGGACTTCCCTGCGGGGGAAGGGGGCGCCCAGGCACCCCTCTCGGTCTGGGGAAGGGGGGTTGCGTCTCCCCTTCTCCTTGTTGGAGAGGGGACTGGGGGTGAGGTTCTCTCAAGCAAGATGCGAGGGTGAAGAGATGAAGTTCCACATGGATACGTCCGAGGTGTTCGTTCCGGATGGGCTGCCGGCTGAGGAGGCGCTGGCTCGCACCACTTATCTGGCTGTCTCGGCCCACCAGGATGACTTGGAGATCATGGCGGCTCAGCCCATCCTCAGCAGCTACCAGCAGCCCGACCGCTGGTTCACCGGTGTGGTGGTGGCCGACGGGCGGGGCTCTCCTCGCGCCGGCCTGTACCAGGACTACACAGACGACCAGATGCAGAAGGTGCGCATCAAGGAGCAGAAGAAGGCGGCTATGATCGGGGAGTACGCCGCCGTGGTCCTGCTGGACTACCCCAGCAGCGCGGTGAAGAACGCTGCCAACCCTAACCCGGTGGAGGACATAGTCCAGGTCCTAGAGCTGGCTCGGCCGGAGGAGGTCTACACCCATGCCCTCACCGACAAGCACGACACTCACGTGGGCGTGGCCCTGCGGGTGATCGAGGCCATCCGCCGTCTGCCCGAAGACCGGCGCCCCAAGCGGCTGGTGGGGTGTGAGGTCTGGCGAGACCTGGACTGGATGATAGACGAGGACAAAGTCCCCTTCGATGTCTCCGAGCACGAGAACCTGCAGGCGGCCCTGCTAGGGGTGTATGACTCCCAGATCGCCGGCGGCAAGCGCTACGACCTGGCCACCATGGGGCGGCGCAAGGCCAACGCCACGTACTTCGCCTCCCATGGGGTGGACGTCAGCACCGGGCTCAACTTCGGCATGGACCTCACCCCTCTGATTGTGGACCCCTCTCTGAACGTGGCGGCCTACGTGCAGGGCTTCATTGACCGCTTTGCCACAGAGGTGCGCAACCGCTTGAGCAGTCTGGGGGCGGCGTGATACGTGATGCGTGACGAGTGATACGTGACACGTGAAGGGTGATAAGTTATACGAGAATCCCACCAGGTGGCTCACGTGTCACGTATCACGCATCACGTATCACGTATCACGCTCAAGGACGTGAGCATTGCACGCGGAGACGAAGATTGCTTTGGTGGACTTGGGCGGCACGCAGATACGGGTGGCCATCAGCGATGCCGCCGGTAGCTTCCTTACCCGGCTGACCCGGCCCACTCCCAGCGCTGGCGGTGAGGCCACGCTGGAGGCGCTCAAGGAGGCCATCCGCGCAGCCCTGGACGAGGGCGCCCACAAGGTCGCCGCCATCGCCATCGTCGCCCCGGGTCCACTCGACCCCAGGCGCGGAGTGGTGATCTACGCCCCCAACGTTCCCGACTGGCACGACGTGCCCTTGGCGGACATTCTCCGCCAGGAGTTCTCGGTGCCCGTGCTTCTGGGCAACGACGCCAACCTGGCCGCCCTAGGAGAGCAGTGGTTCGGGGCCGGGCGGGGCCACCACGACCTGGTGTATCTGACCGTAAGCACGGGGATCGGCGGTGGGGTCATCAGCGAGGACAAGCTCCTGATCGGCTCTCACGGATACGCCGCCGAACTGGGCCACAACTCCGTCTGGGCCGATGGCCCCCTGTGCAACTGCGGCAACCGGGGCTGCGTGGAGACCTTGGCCAGCGGCCCCGCCATCGCCCGTCAGGCTCGGGAGGCGATCCAGGCCGGTCGGGCCTCTGTCCTCAGCCAGATGGCCGGGGGCGACCTGAGCCGCGTTGACGCCCGAATGGTGGCGGAGGCCGCCCGCCAAGGAGACGTTGTGGCCCAGGAAACGTACAGGCGAGCGGGCTACTTCCTGGGTGTAGCCATCGTCAACTTCCTCTACACCTTCGATCCCACCATCGTGGTGCTGGGCGGCGGGGTCACCAAAGCGGGCCCACTGCTGTTCGAGCCGGTCATCGAGACCGTGCACGCCCGCGCTCCCCGCGCCTACTGGGAGCACTGTGACATCGTCCAGGCGGCCCTGGGCGAGGACGTGGGCCTGAGAGGAGCTCTTGCCCTCTACCTGAGCGAGACGGGGCGCGAGAGAGAGGGCTAAGGGACATCGGAAGCGGGAGACGAGTGCTGGCCCGGTTCGGGTTCTCCTACCGGCCGTCGTGCCCATCCTTCTGCAGGTCGGCCAGCACGGCATCCACCTCCGGGTCGCCGGCCAGGAGGGAGAGGGCTTCCGCCAGGGCTCGGCGCTTGAGGCGGTCGCTCTCGTGCCTGGCCAGGGCAATCAGGTCCGAGAGCAGGTGTGCGTGTCTGCCGGCCACTATCACGGTGACCAGGTAGCGGTAGGCGTCGTGCAGGTGAGTCTCCTGCAGGAAGCTCAGCAGGAACGGGGTCTGTTTCGCGCCGTCCTCGTGTCCCAGGATCAGATCGAACAGCCCCACCAGGACGATTTCGTCGCTGGTACGCTGGTACTGCTCCACCAGGGCCGGCAGGAGGGACCCTGGCATTCGCACCAGGCTCCGGAGGCACTCGCTCACCACCTCGACACGCACCCCTGTAGGGGCCACGGCGCAGGCGTAAAGGGGGAGCATCTCTCCCTGGGAGGCCAGGACCCGCGCCGCTGTGACTCCCGGTTCGCCGGACATGGCCGAGTTATGTTTGTCGGCCAGCAGCCGGACGGCGTGGTAGGCGGCCAGGCCCGGCTCCAGGTCGCTCAGGGTCACCAGGGCGGCGGCCCGTAGGGATGCGGCCCCCTCCGTCCGCCCCGGCGGGGGGAATTCATAGGTCAGCAGGGCGCGCTCCAGCAGAGGGACGTCGTCGGCGCGGGCCAGAGGGCGCCACGCCTGGAGGATGGCGGAGCGGACGTAGGCCCCGGAGTCGCGCCGGTACGGGTCGGAGGCGTAGTAGTGGTACACCTGAGCCAGGGTGGCCCGCTCGCCTTCGCCGGGCTCGGTGGCGAACTGGCTCAGGGCCTGACGTCCGGCGCCACCGCAGGGATCTTGTTTCAGCAGGTCCAGCGCCCGGAGGAGCTTCTCCTTGTCGTACCGGGCTCGTCTTCCGGCAGTCCTACCGCTGGCCAGCGGATGCCCCCCTGCTCACTCAATCTCCAGTACCACCACCGTGTCGGCAGAGTCAGGCGCCTTCTCGGGCCCCCTTACGAATACACGGTCGCCGATGACCTGGGCCGGGAGAGAGCGGCGTTCCCGGTCGGCCAATAGGTAGGCACCGATGACGTTGCCCATCATCCGGGGCACCCGGATGTCGCCCAGCTCGGGCCAGTCGAAGACGTGCAGGTACAGCTTGCCGGGCCGGACGGTGGACCGGCACCAGTGGAGCCCCTGAATGGGCCCGGGGCGGGTGCCGTAGATGGACTCGCCATTGGCCTTGAGCCAGTCGCCTACCGCCTGCAGTCGCTCGACGCTGGGCGCGGGGATGATCCCCTCGGCGGTGGGACCCACATTGAGCAGGTAGTTTCCTCCTTTGCTGGCGATGTCCACCAGCTTGCGGATGAGCTCCTCCGCCGGCTTCCAGTTGTGATCGTTGACCTTGTAGCCCCAGGTGTCGTTGATGGTGGCGGGCGTCTCCCAGTCGGCCTCCACCAGGGCCTCGGGTATGGCGTTGTCGCGGGCCTCGGCGTAATCGCCCAGGGCGTTGCCCAGGCGGCCGTTGACCAGGCAGTCGGGCTGGAGTCGGTGCACCAGGTCCAGCAGTTCGCGGCTCTGGCGCTCGGTGATGCGCCTGGGGGTATCGAACCAGATGACGGCGATGGGGCCATAGTGGGTGAGCAGCTCGCGCACCTGGGGCTTGACGTAGTTCTCGATGTAGCCGTCGAAGTCCTTGCTGGCCTCGTCGTAGTCCCAGTCGTTGCCATCGCCATCGGGGTGATGCCAGTCCTGAGTCTGGGAGTAGTAGAAGCCGAAGCGTATGCCCTGGCGCTGGCACTCGTCCGCCAGTTCCGTCATGGGATCGCGCCCGAAGGGGGTGGCGTCCACGATGTCGTAGGTTGTGACCTTGGAGTCGAACATACAGAAGCCGTCGTGGTGCTTGGCGGTGATGATGAGGTACTTCTGGCCTGCCTCGCGAGCCAGGGAAACCCACCGGGCGGCGTCGAACTGGGTGGGATTGAACTGACTGGCGAGCTGCTCGTACTCGGCCACCGGGATGCGCCGGCGCTGCATGATCCATTCGCCGATACCGTCGACCTCTTCGCCCTTCCAGACGCCCGCGGGAATGGCGTAGAGGCCCCAGTGGATGAACATGCCGAACCTGGCGTCCCGCCACCAGTCTAGGCGAGGGTCTTGGCGGGCGCCCTCGCGCTGCCGCTGACCTTCACGGATAGCGCCTTCGTCCATGGCCATCGCCTCCTTGAGGGGGGAGACTCTCGGCACAGAGAACGCAGAGGCCACAGAGAGATGTGAAACAGCTGACCATAGCGCAGCCGGATAGCGGCCAGAGACTGTCCACCCCCGCTCAGCTTCAGTCTAGCCAAGACCGGTGCGGGCATCAACCCCGGTTTGCCAGGGAGCGGGCAGTGCCCCGTGAACCAGCTCCGGGGCTGCAGTGGCCCTGCCGGAGAGGCCGACCGCGACGAGGGCATCGAGAACGAAGCAGGTCATGACCGGCTGAAACGCCAGCCAGAGTGTATAGCAGGTACGTCCTATACCCTATGCCATCAGGCCCTCGCGTGCCACAACCTGGTTACCGGCTGTCTGCTCTAGAAAGAGGGGCGAGTTGGTGAAGCGGATGTCGGCCAAGGAAGCAAGGGACAACTTCTCCGAGGTTCTGGGCACGGTGTACTACTCCAAGGAGCCGGTGATAGTCCAGAAACGCGGGCGGGACTTCGCTGCGGTTATCAGCCCCGAGGACTACAAGCGGCTCCTGAACGAGAGAGACAAGCGCTTCTGCGCACTCGATCGGGTCCCTCGTGTGGATGTAGACCCCGATGAAGCCGAGGACCTAGTGGCGCAGGAGATCGCCGCTCTCAGGAGGGAGAAGGCTGTCGGACCTCAGTAACGCATGATGAGCGCGGCCCTCGACAGCAACATTATCGTTTCTGCCGTGATCAGCCGCCGGTCAAGCCCACGCCGGCTGTTCGAGGCTTGGCGGAGGGGACGGCTCATCCTCGCTACGTCCGTGGAGTTGGTGGCCAATCTGGAGCAGTAGCCGGCAGCCCCGTTCTGGCCTCCGTGAGCCACGGCACGCCGCCGCGAGTGACCGCTCCCCTGCCTCGCGTCAGCGGCCTTGATGCTCTGCCGGGCCTGCCCTTTAATGGGCACGAGCGCAGGAGTTCGCTCCCAGCAACCGGCAAGGAGAGCCAGATGCGTATCCTGGTAGCTTCCATCGGCCACGAATCCAACACGTTCACCCCCCTCCCCACCACGTGGGAGGACTTCCGTGTCACCTACGGCGAGGACATCCTCCGCCGGCCCCGGGGATCCTTGGCCGGCATCGTCGATACCCTCAAGGCCAACGGGCTGGAGCCCGTGCCCACCATCTCGGCCCACGTCCTTCCCGGCGGCGTGGTGAAGCGGGACGCCTTCGAGAAACTGCGCGACGGCCTCCTGCGCGGAGCGGAGAACGTGAACGGTGCCTGCATCTTCCTCCACGGCGCCATGCGCGCCGGGGGCGAGGACTACGGGGACACCGCTCTCCTCTCTGCCCTGCGCGCTAGATTGGGCCCGAGGGCGCCCATCACCGTCGCCCTGGACTTGCACGGCAACATCACCGCCGAGATGGTGGCCGACGCCGATGCCCTGGTCACCTACCGCACCGCTCCCCACGTGGACACCTACGAGACGGGCGTCCGCGCTGCCGAACTGCTTCTCCAGGCCCTGCGAGGGGTCAAGCTGACCATGGGCTTCGCCAAGGTACCCATCCTCATGCCCGGCGAGATGGCTCAGACGTCCGTCGAGCCCATGGCCTCCCTCATGCGGATGCTGGAGGAGACCGATGCCATCCCCGGGGTCCTCTCGTCCTCCTTCACCAAGGTGCACTGCTGGGCCGACGTGCCTGATCAGGGCGTGTGTGCCGTGGTGGTCACCGACGGCGACGCCAACCTGGCCCGGGCCGAGGCCGACCGCCTGGCTCAGGCTTTCTGGGAGCGCAGGGCCGAGTTCGGCACCACGGTAGAGACCTACGAAGTAGATGAGGCCATCGAGGTGGCCCTGGCGGCGGAGGAGTCCACCGTGTTTCTCTCCGACTCGGGAGACAACCCCGGGGCCGGGGGCACTACGGACATCCCCTTCGTCCTGGAGCGGATGCTGGAGAAGGGGGTGGAGGACGCCGCCATTGCTGCTATCTGGGACCCGGAGGCGGTGGAGACATGCGTGGCCGCCGGTGTGGGGGAGACAGTGGTGCTTCCCATCGGGGGCAAGATAGACACCATCCACGGCTGGCCGGTGCGGGTGTCCGGCCGGGTTCACCTAATCTCGGACGGCCGGTGGTATCGCGAAGGCATCCGCCGGGAGGAGAACGAGGAGGAGATGGGGCGGCTAGTGGTGCTCTCGGTCGGGGGGATAGACGTGATCCTCTCCGAGAGGCGGGTGAGCATCACCGACCCGGAGCAAATGCGGGCAGTGGGAGTGGAGCCCCTGGCCTACAAGATGGTAGTCCTGAAGCGGGGGTACCTGGAGCCACTGTTCCAGGCGATATCGCCCCGCAGCATCCTGATGCTCAGCCCGGGTCCCACCAACTGCAACGTGACCAGGTTGGACTACGAACGGGTGCGGCGCCCGATGTACCCGCTGGACCTGGACGCCGAGTGGGTGGACCTGTAAGGGCAGGACCGCCAGCCGCAGCGGAGCGGTGACGCTCGAGCTTGCTTCGGAGGGCCTTGTGGGCGCGGTGAACCTCACCCCCAGCCTCTCTCCTCCCTGGAAAGGGGGTTGGGGCAGCCCTCCTTGGCAGGGAAGGGCCTGTCCTGCGTACTGGGTAGGCAGGGGCGGGCGCATGGCTGTTCCCGCAGCCTTCGGTCGCGCCCCGATCAGCCGGCCCGGAACGATAGGACCAGGGGCAGGAACTGGGTCTCATCCATTCCCGGCGGGAGAGGCGGGGGAGGGGCTTTGACAGCCCAGCCCAGATCCTGGAGCATGCCAAGCGCCACGGCACCGGGCTCGTGGCGCGCCTCGCCCGCCTCGAGAGTGGGTGTCATCAGGGCGTTGCTGGTTCCCTGGTACGTGGCCGCGTCGAGATGGGCGATGCTTGATCCCTGACGCCACTCAGCGGGCGCGTATAGCTTGGGCATGGCACCGCCGTTGGCTGCGGTGGCGTGGGGCCCGCCGAAGTAGACGGCGCCGCTGGTCAGCTGAGCGGCCAACTCCGTCGAGGGGCTGGGATAGGTGGTGAGGAGCCTCTGGCCTGAGGAGTCGGCGAGGAAGCGGTCGTAGATACTGGGATAACCGCCACCGGCGTCCCAGGTGCCCAGACCCTGCCAGTCTACCGACATCAGCGATGACAGCCCCAGACCATGGCCCAGTTCGTGGGTCGCCACGGTGACTAGGTCAACTTCGTAGGAAGCAGGATTCCCGTCCGTGCCGTAATACCAGTTGTTGCGGTTGCTGTTGCAGGTGACCATCATCTCGCCGGCGGCGCCGTTGCGGTCGTCACCGGAGACGGCATTGGCCAGAGCAGCCGGGTAGAGCGCCTCGTTCAGGACCACCCAGTCTGCCTGACACTCGCAGGCGGCGGAGTAGAACATGGGAGTCCAGTAGGCGCTGATGGCTACGGCCACCGAGCTGTTGAGCCGGCCCGCCCAGATCCCCGCTGCGTGGGCAAAGGCTTGCCGGGCCTCGTCGGGCCAGTCGCCGAGGTAGGTGACGTTTAGAGTGACGCTCTGCTGACCCGGCCCGAGCGGCTCGTCGGCTGGGGAGACGTTGCTCGGGGGAGGCCCGGAGGCAAATGCCGGCAGTACGTCTCCTGCGGCAAGGGCGCCGACTAGTCCGAGCAAAGCCAGATAGGCGGTGATCCTGGTCACTGTTGCCCCCAGCCGGCTGCCAGAGGCGGCAGCTCGTGGCATTGTGGTGGGATTCGGGGAAGACAGTATCCGCCCTCCTTCCGGCTGTCAAACGTGCTCCGGGGGGACCCAGGTTGGGTGCGGTTCCTGAGGAGAGAATGGCGCAGGTCGGGATCGGAAGGTGCGCCCATCCGCCATCACCACCGCCGCCGCCACGAGGAGCAGGAGCATCGCCTGGATGATGCGGGCGGTGTCGCCAGGCAGCCAGGCCTCTCCGGCGAAGTTGCCGGCGGCGTGGAAGAGGATGGCCGAGAGGGTGCTGCGGTGGGTGCGATAGAAGATCCAGTGCATGATGATGGTCCAGGAGACCGGGATGCTGAAGTAGGCTGCCGTCAGCAACAGGTCGCGGAGGAGCTGGTTCTGGTAGGAGCCGGGCAGGAACACTAGGGGGAGGTGCCAGAGCGACCAGAGCGCGCCGAGGATAAGGCTGCCCTGCAGGACGCCGGTTCGAGCACAGAGGCTGTCGGTGCCGTATCCTCTTAGCCCCAGTTCCTCCGGGATGGGGCCGAAGAATAGCAGGATGACCGTGAAGAGGAGCGGGCCGGCCCGGAAGCGAGGGCTCCAGGCCAACTGCTCCCACGACTCACCCAGCAGGGTGGAGAGCGCCACCGCGGCCACCATCAGCGCCGGCACCGTGAAGAGCGTCACTGGCCACCAGGGCGCGCGCATGCGGCGCGGGTTCAGCAGACGGTCCCAGTAGTCCCGCACCAGGTGGACATCCCCGGAGCGGTACACCATGATGAGGGCAGCAGCGGGAGCGCCCAGACCCCCCAGCACCTGAAAGAGGAGAGGCGGGATGGGCCAGTGCCAGCGGGCGCTCGCTACGGCTAGCCACATGGGCACCCAGGTGAGGGCGAAGTAGAGGGCTAAGAACGGAACCGGGTGGAAGCGAAGGAATTGTCGGTTCACCGATGGCCTCCCGTTGAGCATTGTACCGTCGGAGCTGCTCGGTGGTAAGGGGGGCGCAAGGTCAGCCACCGTGAGGCACTTCCTGTCGCGGACTGACTGCATACACGCGAGGCGAGGAGTGTGGTCACCCAGCACGAGTACAGCCATAGCCAGGCCGAGTTCGACGAACTGCACGGCCTGCTGCGCGAGAGCTACGCCATCGCCGGCCGACCTCACGACTGGCTCTTCGCCCGGCTAGAGAACTGGAAGTACGCCAATGCAGCCAAGGCCCGGGAGGACCCGGGGTTCTTCGCCCGCAATGTCCATCTGTGGCGCGGCCAGGGGAGCAGACTGATCGGCTTCTGCATCTCCGAGTACGGCACCAAGGGCATCGAGCTTCAGGTTCACCCTCAGCACCGCGGTGTCGAGGGCGACATGGTGGGATGGATACTGGAGGAGTGGGGCCGGGGCAAGGAGGCGGTCGAGGTGTGCGCCTGCACCGAGGACATTGAGCGTCAGAGCCTCCTGGCCCGGCTCGGCTTCCGCGAAGCGGGCGACGACGGCTACATGCGCCAGTACGACGTCACCCGGGACTACCCGGCCCTACCCCTCGACCCCGGCTTCCGCGTCTCCACCCTGGCCGAGGCGGGCAATGACGAGGAGCGTATGGCTGTAGAGGCAGCCACCTTCCCTCATGTTGGGCTCGATCGGGAGTGGTTCGACGGCAAGGCCTCTGCCCCCTCGTACTCGGCCGACTGGGACTTCGTCGTGGTCACGCCCGAGGGCCGGTATGCGGCCTTCTGCCTGGCCTGGCTCGACCGTGGCAACCGTGTGGCCGAGGTAGACCCGGTAGGGACGCATCCCGATTTCCGTCGTCGGGGCCTGGCCAGAGCCGTGATCACCGAGTGCTTCCGCCGTCTGCGGGCTGCCGGCATCGAGCGGGCCTACATCAGTTCGGCCCCGGAGCCGGCGGTCTCCAACCGGTTGTACGAATCCCTGGCGCCGACTGCTCGCTACCTGTGGCGCCGGTGGGTCAAGGAGAGCCAGCCCCGATGACGTCCCCCCAGGGGATGGGGAAGTGGAATTCGTCCATCCGGGGGTGCGCTTCGCCATCTGTGATGCGGGTCTGGTCACTCCCGGTCGCTGCTAGGAGCTTTGGCTGCAGCACCAGCGGCTGGCGGGTGGTGACACGGACCGGGGCCGAGCCTCGCTGGCCATCGAGACTCACTTGGAGCGTATCGCTCTGCAGCGGCCTCTGGAGCGAGTCTCCGATCCGGCGGAGAGGGAGGACGCAGCTGTGTAGCCTGCAGGAGACAGGAGGGAAGGAGAGAAGGAGTGGAGGAGACAGGAGTAAAGGAGTCAGGAGGGAGACGCTCGTGTCAACTCGGACGCTCTTCTTCAGCTGCGGTAGCAGCGGTCGAGAGCAGCGTCTCACGCACCATCACCTGACAGCCTCCTTCCCTCCTGTCTCCTTTACTCCTTTACTCCTGTCTCCTTTACTCCTTCCCTCCTTAGTTCTCCACTGTCACCTGAATGGGCTCCGTGGCGACGTAGTTGCCGGTGATGTCCACGTAAGTGGCCTTCAGCCAGTAGGCCCCGTTCTGCATCTGGGTCGTGTCCCACAGAGCCAACGTACCGTCCACCACCTGGTTGGTCTTCATGTAGTCCAGCTCGGTGGTGGTCCAGTTCTCCCCGTCCAGCGAGTACTCCACTTTGTGGTACCAGAGGTCGCGCCCGGTGGCGGTGCCGATCATGGGCACTACGCCCGAGAGGACCGCTCCTGCCTGCGGGTACGACAGGACCAGGATGCGCTGCTCGGGAGGCTCGTACTCGGCCGGGAGCTCAGCCGTCGGTCCTGGACCGCCGGGCCGGGCATGGCCGGGCAGGTTGCAGCGTTCGGTGGGCTGGGTTCCCTCGGCGAAAACCTCGGTCACCCGTTGCGGGCAGCCTTTCCCCGCCAGAAGCCCTGACTGAGTGCAGAGCTCGAGTTCGAGCACGTTGGACGGGCGCCGGAACTCCACCACCGGCAGGCCCTCATGCAGCCCCTTCATGATCTCGTGGTAGATGGGCCCAGCGCCAGTGGAGCCCAACAGCCGGTTCATAGGGCGCCGGTCGGCGTTGCCGATCCAGGTGCCCACCACATACTGGGGAGTGTAGCCCATGCACAGGGCTTCCCGGTTCTGATCGGTGGAGCCCGTCTTGGTGGCCACCGGCCGATCGTCCAGGACCAAGTACCGGGCGCTGGCGCCAAAAGCCGGCCGGCGCGCCTCTGGGTCCGACAACACATGGGTGAGCACGTAGGCGTAGGCAGGGTTGACCACCGGCTGCACCTTGGGCCGATACTCCCTGATGACTTTGCCCCGGTAGTCTTCGATCCTCAGGATGGCGGCTGGCTCTACCTCCCTGCCCCCGGGAGTGCGCACGTGCTCCGGTACGGGCTGGCCCACGGCGAAGCCGTGGTTGGCGAAGACGCTATAGGCGAACGTGTGATCCAGGAGGGGGATCTCCTTGGTACCCAGGGTGAGACTGAGGCCGTAGTAGCCGTCGGGCAGGGTAGTGATACCCAGGCGACGGGCCATGTTCAGTGCCTTGTCCACGCCGATGGCGTCCAGGAGCTTTACCGCGGGGACGTTGTAGGAGCAGGCCAGCGCCTGCCGCAGGGTGACGCGCCCATGATAGGCCTTGTCTATGTTGGTGGGGGAATAGATGCGGCCGAGCTCGTCCCGATAGGCCACCGGGGTATCCAGGATAGTGTCACGGGCAGTGTAGCCTTCCTCGAAGGCGGCGAGGTAGGTGTAGGGCTTGAACGAGGAGCCCATCTGCCGGGGAGCCAGGGCCATGTTGACCTGCCCGTCTATCTCCTCGTTGTAGTAGTCAGCGCTGCCGACCATGGCCACGATTTCGCCCCTCTCCGGTCGGATGACCACGGCGGCGCCGTTGCTAGCGTTGTTGGGCACACCGTACTCGGCGATCTTCTCCGCAACTACCCTCTGAGCGAGGCTCTGTATCTCCACGTCCAGAGTAGTGTAGACGCGCATCCCGAGGCGGTACATGTCTTCCCCGTAGTCGCGTTGGAGCAGGTCGCGCACGTAGAGCACGAAGTGAGGAGCGATAGCCCGAATGCCGGGCTCCTGTTGGGACCGGATGACGATCTCCTCCTGCCAGGCTGCCTCGGCCTCCTCAGGCGTGATGTAGCCCGTGTTAGCGAGGGCCGAGAGCACCAGCTTCTGGCGTGCCTTGGCGGCCTCGAAGTTGGAGATGGGGTCCAGCCCCGGGCTCTGGGGTAGGAGGGTGAGCATGGCCGCTTCAGCCAGGCTGATCTCCCACACGTGCTTGCCAAAGTAGGTCTGGGACGCTGCCTCCACGCCGTAAGAGTGCTGGCCGTAGAAGCAGGTGTTGAGGTACCATTCCAGAATTCGATCCTTGCCTTCCCGGCCAGGGTACAGCCTGGTGACCTCCATGGCCAAGGTGGCTTCCTTCATCTTGCGGGAGTAAGAGAGCTGATAGCGCTCCTCCGGCGGGATGAGGACGTTCTTCACCAGCTGCATGGTGATGGTGCTGCCGCCCTGCAGCCCCTCTCCCTGCAGGTTCGAGAGGAATGCCCGACCGACGGCCGCCCAGTCCACCCCGTTGTTGGTGTAGAAGGTTCGGTCTTCCATGACGATGACGGCTTGTCGCAGGTACTCCGGTATCCGGTCCAGCGACACATAGGTGCTGTGGCCGAGAGGGCTGGCCAGTTCAGCCAGCAGATGCTCGCCAGTGCGATCGTAGATGCGAAGAGTCTTGAGGCCCTCCTCGACCCGCTCGATCTCGCGGGGGTCGGGAATGTACAGGGGCCACTCGAAAGCTACCGTGGGCTCGCCCTGCGCCGTAGGCGTGGCCGCCTGCGGAGCGCAAGCGCCTGCCAGAGAGGCGGCCAAGCCAAGGGCTGCCAACTTGCCGAGGAACTGCCTTCTGTTCATGGTGCACCTAACATAACACAAGCAGGAGATAATGATCCAGCGGCGGGCCGTGCCGGAGCGACAGGCACACATCGCGGGCGACGGCCGGAGAACCGGCACCCGATAGCGTACATTCTACATAATCGTCGTCCCTTTGCCAGGGGCACGGGGCGTGTCTGGGCTCTTGAGCGGGTAGACATTTCGTTAAGAATGACGCGCTGTGGGCGCGGCGGGTTCCTCGCCTCTCCTGATCACCCGTTGCCTGACGCTCTGCGGGGTGCTGGTGTACCATGGGGCCGCCGGACGCGCTCCGGCAACAACCCTCAGTGTGAGGCTGCGCCATGTCTCTGACTCTCTACCAGGTGGACGCCTTCACCGACCGGCCCTTCACCGGCAACCCGGCTGCGGTGGTACTGCTGCAGAAACCGGCAGAGGACGGGTGGATGCAGCAGGTGGCCGCGGAGATGAACCTTTCCGAGACCGCCTTCCTGCTGCCCCAGACCGACGGGTTCAACCTGCGCTGGTTCACCCCGGCAGTGGAGGTGGAGCTCTGCGGCCACGCCACCCTGGCCTCGGCCCACGTTCTCTGGGAGACGGGCCACCTGCTCCCGGAGGACGAGGCCCGGTTCTTCACTTTGAGCGGGCTGCTTCTGTGCCGCCGCCGGGGAGACTGGATAGAGATGGACTTCCCAAGCGAGGCGCCTGGCCCCTCTGAAGCGCCGGCGGGCATGCTTGCCGCCCTGGGTCTTGAGGCTGCCGTCTACGTCGGCCGAAATCGGTTCGACTACTTGGTAGAAGTGGAGTCTGAGGAGGACCTCTCGAAGTTACGCCCAGACCCGCGAGCGCTGGCGGCGTCCGTCCCTGGGACGCGGGGCGTCATCGTCACCGCCCGCTCCCACGGGACCTACGACTTCGTCTCCCGCTTCTTCGCCCCGGCCGCCGGCATCGACGAGGACCCGGTCACCGGCTCGGCGCACTGCGCCCTGGGGCCATACTGGGGCGCCAGACTTGGCCGCGAGGCCATGCTCGCCTACCAGGCCTCTTCGCGCGGGGGCGTAGTGCAGGTGCGCCTGGCCGGCCCGCGGGTGATCCTGGGCGGGCAGGCGGTCACGGTGCTGCGAGGCACCCTGACGGCCGTGAGCTAGCGTTGCCGCCGCTGAACTGCCGTCACCCGGCGATCCCGCGCACGTAGAGGAAGTAGAGCCCCGCGAAGTACATGACGATCAGCAGGAGGGCGTCCGTCTCCACGAAGAGGATGCGCCGCTCCGACCGCGCTAGGTTGTTGATCAGGCCCAAGGTGGTGAGCAACAGGCCAAGCAGCCCGGCCACGGCGAAGATAGGGTCAATGGCACCCAGAAAGCGTCCCTCGAGGAAGAACAAGTCCGTAGCACCCAGGATGAAGACGTTGAACAGGTTGCTGCCGAACAGGTTGCCCACTGCCAGGTCAAAGGCGCCCAGGCGGGCGGCCGCCAGCATGGTCACCAGCTCGGGGAAGGAAGTGGCCATCCCCACCAGGGTGGTGCCCACGAACCCGGTGCCCAGGCCGGTCACCTCGGCGATCTCGACGGCGCTGCCGACCAGGACCGGGGTGATGAAGATGAGTGCCAGGGCCGACCCGCTGAAGCCCACGAGCGCGCTCCGTAACGACATCATCTCCTCTCCCTGAGGGATCTCCTCCGGCTCAGGCAATGGGGGATTCTCCTTTTGCAGCAGCCGCATACCGGCGAAGTAGACCACCATTATGAGGATGCTGTCGAGCCCCACCCAGGCGAGGCGCAGCTCGAGGTCGGCAAGGATGAAGAAGGTGGCTAGGCCGATGAGCAGGATGGCCAGGCCGGCGGTCAGGGCGTGGCGGAGGGCCACCCGCCTGAGGACCCGCACCCTCCAGTGGCTCATGTCCAGAATGGCCAGCAGGAGCATGTTGAACATGCAGCTGCCGAATATGTTGCCCGCGGCCAGATTGGGCGCCTCGTGTCCCAGCGAGTTGATGATAGTGAGGAACTCGGGCAGGGACGTAGCCCCGGCCATGAGGAGAGTGCCGATGAAGACACCACCCAGGCGGGTGCGGATGGAGATGACGTCGGCGTACTCCGCCAGCTTGTTGGCGGCGATGACCAGAAGAGCGGTGCTGACGGTGAACTGAAGCCAGATCACTAGGGGGCAACCTCATCGCCGGACGCGCCGCCGCCAGCGGCCTGGTTCTTGGGCAAGCCTTTGACCCGGGCCACCGGCCAGGCGGCGAAGATGCCCGTATTCGGCGACGCCAGATCCCCTACCACGGCTTCGGTGGCGGAGAGGCACTTCTCCACCAATGCCATGTCTTCCACCACGGCGAACAAGGTGTTGTGACGCTCCTGGCACTCATCGGCGATGTGGGCAAAATCGAAGCGCGCGTGTAGGCGGACGCGACACTGCTGGATGCGATGCATGCCCGTGCTCTCCAGAACTGTAGCACCCCTGATCCCCGCCTCCTGCCAGGCGTCTAGCACCCGGGTCAGGAGATCCTGGCGGTCCAGTACTAGCATGACCATGAACACAATCGTTCCTCCGCAACATGAGCCCTGAGACCGGTACATAGTAGCACGGCTGCTCATCACATCCCAAAGGGGAACGGAGGGTACTCCTGGGTTGCAGAGGACACGCCGGGGAGGCTTCGGCGGCATACTCTCGGCTCTGGGTGTGAGTTAGCCTATGTCCGAGGCGCCTCTACTTCGGCACCACCGATGGCAGCCACACCGCGCCAGCGAGGGCCACCCCAAGCAGCGATCACAACACGTCGCTGAGGAGGTTCGCGAGGATACTCACAATCAAACCATTGTGATCTGGCCTGACATCGCGCGAGAACCCTCTCCATTGACGGCCACCTCCAGCCCTTCCTGTGCCCTTGGAAGCAGCGCCGCCACTGCCGGCTCGGTCGTAGTGGGTAGCACTGCCCTGGTTGCCCTCAGGCCTACCCTGAGTCCACGCCCTGCCAGCCGGTGCCCCAGGTCGAGGTGAAGCGCGCCCACCAGGGAGATGGCCCTCCACTCGCCCGAGCGGACGGGCTCCTTCCAGAGGCCCGCCTGAGCTGGCACCCATCCCGCGGCCTTCACTGCCCTGGCGAACTTGCGGTTAGCTTCGTCAAGGCAGCGGGCGTAGGCCCGGGGAGCAGGACGGGCGAAGCGTTGCCTCTCCTCTGGGGTCAAGGCTGAGCTCCGGGCCGCCAACTCGAGCGCCCCCAGGTCCAGCCGCCGCCATCGCTCGTCGGAGCTGCAGCTCCGCGCGAACTCCTTCGCCATCGCCAGCCCCTCGGCCTCCTGCAGCGCCCGCTGGCAGCCCAGATACAGCCTGGTAGCCAGCGCCATGGGCTCCCAGTAGGGAGCCTGGCCCTGCCGCTGGAGCTCCTCCTCGATCACCTCTGCCGGCCACCGCTGCAGCCGGCCCATGGCGACCTCTCTGCCGCCAGCCCTTGGCCCTCTCGGCGTCCCGAGGCATGACGGCGGCCTGCTTCAGGGGCTCGACGTTCACCCCCGCCCCGTAGTCCCTCTCTGGCCTGTACCCTCGGGCCACGATATCGTTGACCTTCTCGCTCACCCAGCGGCTGCGGCCGGTGACCGGCAGGCTGTGCGGCTGCAACACCTTCGCCAGCCTCTGGTTCAGCTCCCGCAGCTGCTCGCGCGTGGAGCGGGCTGGCTGCCAGCCCCGCTCCAGCGGCCGCAGTTCTCCCGCCGAGGCGCCCTGGGACTGGCGCGCTGCATCTTCTGCGCCGACCGCTCCTCCTCATTGGCAGCGGCGACCAGAGCCGGCCTCAGTTACAGCTCCTGCACCTGGCGTAGGGTGCCGGTATCCAGCCTGTGCCAGTACAGGAAGCAGGCAAACTGCGGCGTGCCCCTCGCCTCACTAGCGACCTCGCAGAGGGCGAAGTCGCACGACCCCGAGCGAGATCACTGCGGCGCCCAAGCGGGAAAGGCGTCGAGGCCCGCGCTGCGAGTCAGGTTGGTCTGCCCGCTGCCGTCGGCACTCATCACGTAGATCTCCAAGTTCCCGTCCCGGTTCGATTCGAAGGCGATGCGGCTGCCATCGGGAGACCAGACCGCGTAGTTGTCGGAGGCCGGGTTGTTGGTCAGGTTCAGCAGACCGGTGCCGTCGGGATTCATGAGGTAGATCTCATAGTTCCCACTGCGGTTCGATTCGAAGGCGATGCGAGCGCCATCTGGCGACCAGGCAGGATCAGCATCGTCGTAGGCGCCCGGGTCATTGCTCACGTTGATCTGATCGCTCCCGTCGGCATTCATCACATAGACGTCGCGGTGCTGGCCACGGCTGGACACGAAGGCAATACGTGTGCCGTCTGGCGACCAGATAGGGTAGGCGTCCTCGGCTTCGTCGTTGGTCAGCCTCTGCAGACCGCTGCCGTCCGCGTTCATGACGTAGATTTCCATGTTGCCGTCACGGGTGGACCCGAAGGCGATGCGCTCACTGTCCGGCGACCAGGAGCCGAACCAATCATCGGCCTGGTCATTCGTGAGGTTCGCCAGGCCGCTGCCGTCGGCATTCATGACGAAGATGTCCGGAGCACCGGTGCGGCTCGATTGGAAGGCAATACGTCTGCCATCCGGCGACCAGAACGGCCGCCAGTCGTAGCTGAGGCTGTTGCTCAGGTTGGTCTGGCCGCTCCCGTCGGCGTTCATGACGTAGATTTGCGGGCTGCCATCGCGGTTGGAGGTGAAAGCAATCTGCCGCCCATCCGCCGACCAGGAGGGATCCATGTCTGCATCGGGGTCGTTTGTCAGGTTTGTCAGGCCGCTGCCGTCGGCGTTCACAACGTAGATCTCTGGGTCGCCGTCGCGAGTGGACTGGAACACGATGCGTTGGACGGCGGCAGTCTCGGGCAGCGGCGCTGGCGTGCTCGTGGGCACCTCGGTAGCTGTTGGCGACGGAGGGACAGCGGTAGGTGTGTCAGTGCTGGTAGGCACTGTCACGGGCGTAGGAGAAACGGGTTCGCTCGGAGTAGGCGGCAATGCCGTGGCAGTGTCAGTTGGGGGCGGAGCAGGTATCACAGTTGTGGGGGTCTCCGTCGCAGCAGCGGGAGGCGCCTCTGCCGGGCCTCCGATCTCCATGGTCACTTGACAAGCCGACAGCAGCAGCGTCAGGGCCAGGAGTACAACCAGAGTCTGAGATCTCATTCTGTCCTCCTCAAGAAGCTAGCTGAGAGCTTCTCCACCACCCCATACGTAATGGCCTCAGGAGCGTCGGCAGTAGCCTATGTCTTGGCATCATCGTGGCGCCCAAGATGGGTCGGCATCAGGCACGCCATTGTGAGTCAGGCGTACCACTTCGCTGCCATCGGCTTTCATGACGTAGATCTCGATGCTGTCGGCCGCAGCATCGCCCAGGAAAGCGATGCGCGTACCGTCCGGCGACCAGGTCGGGTCCCAAGAGTTGGGTCCCCACTCGGTGGACGGGAAGTGAGTCAACCGACGCACGTCGCTGCCATCAGCGCCCATGACATAAATGTCGGAGTGGCCCTCGCGCTTCGAGGTAAAGGCAAGGCTGCGGCCATCGGGCGACCAGGCAGGATCTTCATCGCGCGCCGGGTTGTTCGTCAGGTTAGCCTGACTGGTGCCGTCCGGCGCCACGACGTAGATCTCGCTGTCGCTGTCGTGCCAGGACACGTAAGCAATGCGCTCTCCATCCGGCGACCAGACGGCATCGCGGTCATCGCCAAGATCATCGGTCAGGCGCACCTGGTTGCTGCCGTCGGCGTTCATGATGTACAGGTCCCACTGGCCATCGCGGTCGGAACGGAAGACGATGCGGCTGCCATCAGGCGACCAGGACTCGAAGTAGTCGTTCGCCGGGTTGTCGGTCAGGTTCACCCGACCGGTGCCGTCGCTCCGGATGAAGTGGATGTCATAGTCATACTGGCCGTTACGGTCTGAGTTGAAGGCGATGCCCGCACCATCTGGAGACCACGGCGCGCTCGGCTGTGGGGACCAGGCAAAGGAGTTGCTTGCCAGTTCCACTTCCACCGTCAGATTGGTGAGCCCGCCGCCGTCGGCGTTCATCATGAAGATGCGGTACTGTATTTCCCGGTCGGAGACAAAGGCGATGCGGCTGCCATCGCGCGACCAGAAGGGGCACCAATCCCCGTGGGTGTTCCACGGCGAGTCCTGAGTAAGGTTTGTCAGGCCGCTGCCGTCCGCGTTCACGCTGTAGATTTCACGGCTGCCCCTCTCCCCCGAGGTGAAGACGAGGCGCCCGATCTCAGTGGGTGCGACTATCGGCGAGGGAGTAGAAGCTGGCGTCGGCACAGGGGTGGTGGCAACCTGGGGAGTTGCAGAGGCCGTAGGGGGCGGCACCGTTGGTGGAGTCGGTGTGCTCGTGAGCACCGCAGTGGCTGTCGGCGACGGCGGGATAGCGGTGGGTGTGTCGGTGCCGGCCGGCGCCAGCTTCCCGGTCGGCGGCGCGGGTCTGGGTGAGGCAGGTTCGGTTGGGGTGGGCGCCGCCGGTGTTGGGGTGTCGGTTGGGGCTGTGCGAGGCGGCTCTGGCGGGCTTCCTATCTCGACGCTTACGTGGCAACCCGAGAGTGCTAAGGTCAGACCCAGGGCTACAATTGGAATCCAACTCCTCATTGGCGTCCTCCTCAAGGACTCTCTCACCACTACCGGACCCGATGCCGCCGGCCCTCACCTGTGGACCCTGGCGGTAAGGAGGTCACAGCCCCCTTGCCCCCGCCAGCAGTCCGCGGCCAGGTTGAGCAGGGGCACGAACTCCACGGTGGCCTTCCAGTTGGCGGTTAAGTTGGGCTGGCGATCCTCGGTGGGATAGCCGGCGCAGTCACTGCCCTGATCCGTGAACTACTCCACTACTCCGTTCCGGTGCCGACGGTGATTGCCTCTTTACTGCTCCCAGGTCGCTGGTGCTCGGGTCTCCACCATTGGAGGTGAACACATTGCAGAAGTCGAAGCTGAAGACGTTGTCGTGGGGATAGCTTGCCAGCCACTCCTCCACCAACCAGCGGCTGAGGCGCGGGCATTGGCCGCCTGATCGGGTGAGGTGTCTTTCTCGACGATCGGCGGCGCCGTGATGACCACGAGCAGCTTGTCTTGTCTGGTGGCTGAGTGACGGAGCAGGTCGTTGTAGACGCCCTTGGCGTTGCCCACCGTGTGGTACTCCGATCCGCAGTCCTGCCCCCGCAGGGGATCTAGGCCGGCCGTGGGCGCCTCGTCTGGGCTGCCTTCCAGCCCCGAGTTGGGGAAGCAGGACCTGAAGATGACAATGTCATTCGCGCCTCCCGGTTCAGCTACGCGGCTGTTCCTCTCAGCGTTGCTGTCTGTGGTCTAGAGGGCCGTCAGGTAGATGTCGCGGCGCAGCCCGGCGAACCAGTTGTACCAGTGGCCGATGTCGGTGCGGTCGCCGATGGCGTCGCAGGCTACGTCCTAGTGCGCCGGCCCCCAGCCATAGTTGGTGTCCACCACGAAGTAGCGGTTGGCGTTCAGTCTAGCCCAAAGGCCATCGTTGAGCCGCACCTGCCCGCAAGAGGGTGCGAGCCGGGATCTTGGCCCGGAAGCTGAAGCCCTCCTAGGGGCAAGCCAAGGCTGAGGGGGTAGAGCCAGGAGAGCTTCATGGCGGGCGCAGCACAACGAGAGCTGGCAGTGAGAGAGATTATGGCTGGGGTTGAGGAGCGAGTCAAGGCTATGTGGGACTGTGTTACGGCTTCCTCAAAGTCGAACCAGCGTTGGGCGAGCTGCCATCTGGCGCTGGCCAGGAACCACCACAGGCCAGCGAGCAGGCATCGAACAGAGGCAATGCAGCATCCGATGGCGCCCAGACCGGCTCCGATAGGCATCTCTGGTGACTTGCCACAGGACTTTGAGAAAGCCCTACGCCTATAGGGCTTTCTCATGTTTGCGGTGAGGAGGTGAGGAGGGCAAGGGCGTAGGCCAGGTGAGCAGCGCAGTAGCGGCGGGCAGCGGCGAGGTTGGTGAAGCCAGCTAGGCGCAGCAGCCCAATGACGAG
>JABLXR010000059.1 GCA_013178015.1 Anaerolineae bacterium | reverse complement strand
GCCCGCAATAGCCTCGCCGTGGCCTCGTCCAGGACTAGTCTCCAGGTTCCGGCGATGTAGGCAGGCGAGGATCGCTGCAGCACTCGGCTGAGGTGAGCCAGGTCGGTTCGGCGCTGGGCCAACCCGTCGCGGAGTGCCTGGGCTAACCGGCGCTGCCACTCGCCCACGGCCGCCATCACCTCCCGCCGGTCGGGCACAGCGGCCATAGCCGCTGCGGAAGGAGTGGGGGCCCGGCAGTCGGCCACGAAGTCGGCGATGGTGAAGTCGGTCTCGTGGCCGATGCCGGTGATCACCGGGACCGGCATGGAGGCGATGGCTCGGGCCACCTGCTCGTCATTGAAGCACCACAGCGCCTCTTTGTCACCTCCGCCGCGGGCTAGGATGATCAAGTCCACCCCTTGGGCGGCCACTGCCTTGAGTGCGGCGATGATGCTCTCGGGAGCTCCGTCGCCCTGGACGCTGGACTCGGCCAGGGTTAGCTCCACGCAGGGCCAGCGCTGGCGCAGCACGTTCTCGATGTCACGGCGGGCGGCGCCGTAAGCAGAGGTAACTACCCCGATTCGACGCGCGTAGGCAGGCAAAGGGCGCTTGCGGTCCTGAGCGAAGAGGCCTTCGGCCTCCAGCTTGGTGCGAACTCGCTCGAACTCGAGATAGGCCATGCCAGTGCCGACCGGTAGCACCTCATCCACATACAACTGGTACACGCCCTGCTGTGGGTAGAGATCCACCCGCCCGTGGGCCAGAACCTCCCGGCCTTCGGCCAGCTGGGCGCGCAGCCGATAGGACAGCGGGGCCCAGACCACCCCCTTGATGACGGCGTCGGAGTCTTTGAGGGAGAAGAACAGGTGCCCGCCGCGCGACAAGTTGGATCCCGACACCTCTCCCCGCACCCAGATGTCCTGCAGGATGTCGTCTTGCAGCAACACCGAGCGCAGGTGCATCGTGACCTGCCCTACGGTGAGGACGGCGCTGTCGGGACCCAACGAGTCGAAGAACATCGGGGGTCAGACACGCGTCAGGTAGGAGCCGTCGCGAGTGTCCACTCGGATGACGTCGCCTACCTCCACGAAGAGGGGCACCTGCACTACCAGGCCGGTGCTCACGGTAGCCGGCTTGGTGGCGGCGCTGGCGGTGTCTCCCCGAAACCCCGGCTCTGTCTGGATCACCTCGAGGTCGACGGTGATGGGCAACTCGATGTCCACTGGCTCGCCCTCGTACGTCGACACCTCGAGGGTCATGTTCTCCACCAGGTAGTTGACCAGGTCACCCAGCGTCTCGCGAGAGACAGCGAGCTGCTCGTAGGTCTCCGTGTCCATGAAGTGGTACAGGCTTCCGTCGTTGTACAGGTACTGGACCGTGCGGTGGTCCAGGCGGACGTCCTGGACCCGATCACCGGAAACGAAGGTCTTCTCCAGAGTGGCGCCGGAGCGAAGGTCCCTGACGCGAGTGCGGATGTAGGCGTTGCCGCGGGCCGGCTTATGGTGATGGTACTCGAGCACCCGGTACAGGTTACCGTCTGACTCGAAGATGGTGCCTCGACGCAATTCGGTCACGGAGATCAACTCGGTTTGCCTCCGAAGCTAGGATGGAGCTGTGGTTCAACCCCTCATATTACGCGTGAGAGCTTCGACTCAGCCACAACACGACCTTCTCCGGAATGGAGTCCATGGTGCCCTCGATGAAGGTGCAGTCGGGCAGGGATCGCAGGAAGCTGCTGCCGTACGCCTTGGTCCGAACGCGGCTGTCGAGCACCACAAAGGCGCCCCGGTCGGTCTGAGTGCGTATGAGACGACCGAACCCCTGTCTGAAAGTGAGGATGGCCTCCGGCAGGAGGTACTGGTTGAACGGGTCTGCGTACTGCTCGCTGCGTGCGGCGACGATCGGATCGTCGGGGACCATGAACGGCAGCTTGGCCATGACTAGGCACTGAAGAGCGTCCCCAGGGACATCGACGCCCTCCCAGAACGACCGCGTTCCCAGCAGGACCGCCCTATCGGCAGACTTGAAGCCCTCCAGTAGCTGGTTTCTGCTGCCGCCCTCCGACTGAGAGTAGAGCAGTATGTTCTCCTCCTCCAGAGGACGACTGAGGGAGCGCGTCGTCTGCTTTAGCTGGCTGTAGGACGTGAACAGGGCCATAAGCCTTCCGCCGGTGGCGCGGGCAAGCCGCAGTATGGCCTCCTCGATCGCCTTCTGGTGTCCTGGGTGACGCGGCTCGGGAACGTCGCGGGCGATGCACACCAGGGTGGAAGAGCGGAAGTCAAAAGGCGAGCCCACGGTGACGGTTCGGGCCGAGTCCAGGCCTACTTGCTGCAAGAAGTAGTCGAACGAGCCCGCTGTAGTAAGGGTGGCAGAGGTGAGGACAACGGTGCGCTTCTGGCTGAACAGCAGTTCTCCTAGGCTCTCCGCCACGCTGATGGGTGCCCGATTGAGGGCCACCGCCTCGCCGACGTCGCGGGCCGATAGCCAGTAGACGTAAGCCTCCGCAGGCGTGGCGATCACCTCACTGAAAGTGGCGACCAGCTCGCGTAGCTGGCGGGCGTTGGCCGCCGCGACCTGCAAGGGCTCAGCCAGGTCTTCCTCGAGCCCCAATCCCACGGCCTGCCGCCTGATTTCCTCCAACAGGCCGGCCACGACGGAGGCTGCCTTGGCGGCCGCCGTCCAGCATTCTACCAGCCTGCTCCACTCCGCCGTTGCTCGCTCCCGGGCAGTGATCCGCCGCTGCTGAGTGTAGGAGCGGCCGGTGCTGCCCAGCAGCCGTTCGGCGCACAGCTCGAGGGAAGATGCTGCCGCGTCGATGTGAGACGTCAGGGCTTCCAGCGCCTCGCTCAACCGGTCGCAGTCCTCCAGAGCTCGTCCGGCTCGCTGTCGCATCCGCTGTAAGGCATGGCGGATCACGGCCAGGGCGCCACTGTCATTGCCCCTCTCCTCGGAGAGGACGTCACCTAGCACGTCGTGGAACTGAGAGAAAGTGAGTTCCAGCCTGAGGGCATTGGTGCACGCCGCCTGGAAATGATGGGCCTCATCTACGATGAGATGGTCGTATTCTGGCAGGCTCCCGGCTTCGAGGCAGGCGTCCATAGCGAGGAGGGAGTGGTTGACGATGACCACTTCGGCCTGCTGCGCCGTCTGGCGAGCCTGCTGGAAGAAGCACCGGCCCTGCTGTCGGTAGCGACATGTCTCGCCGTTGCACCACGCCAAGTCGGAGCAGACCTGCTGCCAGACTCCCCGCTCGGAAGCGGTGTTGAGGAACAGCTCGGCCCGGTCTCCAGTGGCGGTGTTGGGAATCCAGACCAGGATCTTGGCCAGGGCAAGCGCCTGCTCTGCCAAGAGTGACTGCCGGTCTACCAGAGACTGAAGGCGAGCCGGGCAGAGATAGTTGTTGCGGCCCTTGAGCAGCGCCACTCTGGGCTCGATCCCGAGAGCCCGAGCCAGTTGGGGGATGTCCTTGGTGTATAGCTGCTCCTGAAGATTGATGGTGTGGGTAGAGATAAGCACTCGGTCCCGGTTGGTGCGGGCGAAGACCATCGCCGGCAAGAGGTAGGCCAGCGACTTACCCACCCCAGTGGCGGCCTCTATGGCCAGATGCCGCCCGTCATTGAAGGCCTGACACACCGCCCGGAGCATCTCTACCTGCTGCGGGCGATGCTCATAGGCGCTCATGGCTGCAGCCACGCGGCCTCCAGGCTCCAGCGCCGCCGCCAATTCCCGGGTGTCCAGCGGCTCCGGAGGGCGGCGTGGCTCGATCTGCGGATGCCTCTGAGGGGCTTCGGCGCCCAGCAGGAGGGCGCCCGGGCCGATTCCACCCTTGCCCGCCAGCTGCTGGGCGATGCTAGTGCGAACGGGGCGGCGGAGCTGTTCCCTCAGTATGTCCTCGAAGAAGTCGGCCTGTTGCCAATTGCTGCGCCGGCCCAGGGAGACTACCTGCTCCAACAAGGCTATAGGCAGCGAGAGAGCGGCTTCGCGTAACGCCTGAAACAGTCGCATGGCGGCCTCGGCATCGTCCAGGGCCCGGTGAGCCGAGTGCGAGGCCAGGTCGAGTTCGCCCACCAAGTGCTGGAGGCTGTGACGGGCCATGTGCGGCAGGAGGATGGTGGAGAGCTCGAATGTGTCTATGATGCGGTTACGTTGGAGGATGTTGTAGCGGGAGAGGAACGAGGCGTCGAAGCCGATGCTGTGGCCGATCACCGCGTCGTTGCCCACGAAGTCCGCCAGCTGCCGCATCACCTCCCACACCGGAGGTGCGGCCGCCAGGTCGTCAGGAGCGATGCCCGTGAGGTGCTGGATCTTGGCCGGAAGGGATCGGCCAGGGTTGACCAGCGAAGAGAAGCGGCGCACGGGCCCCCCATCGCCGAACCGGACCGCCCCCACCTCGATGATGGCATCCCGCTGCGGATCCAGCCCGGTAGTCTCCAGATCCAGGGCGACGTACTGACGCGGCATCGGCTACATTCCCTCCTGAGCCCGGGGATTCTAGCATGCCCTCGCTTGCCCGGCCAAGCACTGGCGGCCAAGGTCCCGCCCGGCCCAATGAAGCAGCACCGCCTTGCCGTGGCGCCGTCCGAGCGCCTAGAATTCGGGGCCAATGCCCACGGCATACCCTGACTAGGAGAGGCTGATGCCCTACGACTTGGCGGTTTCTACCTGGAGCTTCCACCGACATATGGGCCCGATATACGGTACCGAGCTCGACGAGCAGGGCCAACACCGGTTCATCCCGCGACACCGGTTCCCCGAGGACATCTCGCTGCTCTCCTTCGCAGCATTCGTCCGGGAGCGGTACGGTCTGGAGCATGTGGAGCTATGCCAGATGCACTTCCAGAGTAGCGAGAAGGACTACCTAGATGAACTGCGGGGGAGGGTGGCCGAGGCAGGCAGCACGATCGTCAATGTGCCTATAGACGTGGGGAACATCTCGGATCGGGATGAGAACAGGCGTCGCCACGACTTGGAGAACATCAAGCGCTGGATGGACGTGGCGGCCTACATTGGCTCACCGTGTGCCCGGGTCAACAGCGGCCAGCAGCCCAAGGGAGAAGAGAGCCTAGACCTGGCCATCGCCTCGTACCGGGAACTGGCGGCTTACGCGGGTAGACTGGGCCTCACCCTGCTCCTAGAGAACCATGGCGGGTTGTCGGCCGACCCACACAACATCGTCCGCATGGTCGAGGGGGTAGGAAGCGAGCACTTCCGTCTCTGTCCTGACTTCGGAAACTTCCCTGAGGGCATCCGCTACCGAGCTCTGGAGATGATGTTCCCTTACGCCCGCATGGTTCACGCCAAGACGTTCGAGTTCGATGGTGACGGCCACGAGGTGCGCTACGATCTGGACCGCTGCCTGCAGATTGCGGCTCGGTCGGGCTACACTGGTCCCCTGTCCATCGAGTTTGAGGGCGAGGGAGACCAGTTCGATGGAGTAGAGAAGAGCGTGGCGCTCCTGAGACGCTACTAGGCTGGCCCCTGGCAGCGGATTCGCATAGCGCGAGGCCCCCTCTTGAGCCGTCCTGCCCTTGGGAACGTGAGCAGGGGGCATAGCTTCCTGGGCAGGGAGGGCGAGACGGGCGCCGAATGACGCCGGGGCGAGCCCTAGGGGTGCATCGGGAGTCAAGGGCCGATGGTGACCCGGCCTACCTCAGCCAGCCCGGCAGGACTGTCCATTGGCCGGCCCCCGAGCGAAGGCTGTAGGCTGTGCCAGCTGCCCTGCGAGAGGGTGTAGACTCCCAGCTGCACCGCGTACTCGCCCGGCGGAGCCTCTGGCGGGAGCTCCAGCGCCACCGAGTTGAGAACGGCTGCCCGCTCCCTTAAGGCCACTCGGCCGTCCGTCTGACCGATGGTGTCACCGCTGGGAAGCGTGAGCCTTACCGTGTAGTGCAGTGTCTGCCCCGAAGATGGCTCCGAACCACTGGCCTCCAGCGGTCCCGGCGCGGCGTAGAGGTAGACGGGTATGCGTTCTGCTGGGCTCTCCGAGCTCACCTCGACACAGGTGAGGATGAGGCCCTCCCACTCGACAGGCTCGGCGCAGGGTAGCTCGGCCAGAAGAGGCACGAAGGCCTGTAGCCGGCCGAAGCTGGGGCCTGGGATGGCGCGGTCCTCCGTCTGGATTAGCGACTGGCTCAACCATTCCCTCAGCAAACCGTCAGGATCGGTCACGGTATCGTACAAGCGGAACACCCACAGGCGCCGATTGGCGGCCAGGGCGCGCTCCACACCCGCGACCATCTGCTCTAGGGTGGTAGCATAGAAGTCCGATTCTGGGCGGCCCCATCCCAGCCCGGGGTTGGCGCTCAGGCTGCCACCTTGGAGGATCACCGGGCCCGCGGCAGCGCCAGCGCCCGAGTAGTCGATGACCCTGCCCATCCAGGCGATCTCGCCCGGCCAGTAGTGCTCCAGAGCGGTATAGGTGTAGCCGGCGTTGACCAGGATCACGTCCCCCGGGACCCAGGACTCAGCCAATTCCCCAACGGCGCCGCGAAGATCATCGGCTCGAAACTCTGGCTGAGTCCAGCCCCGGTCGAGCGACATGGCGTTGCCCACGACGAACACGAGCGCCAGGGCCGAGGCCACATACCTCTTGCTCCTGTGGGGCCCGAACGCCCGTAGCGTCACAGCTAGGGAGGAGAGGAAGAAAGGCGAGTAAGGGAAGAGGTAGCGTGGGTGGAACAGGGGCTGCGCTAGTGAGATCAGGATGATGAAGGCCCAGGGCAGGGCGAAAGCCGACGCGAGAAGCAGGGCCTCCGTCCTGCGCACGTGCCGCGCCCACGGGGCCAGCAGGGCCACCACGACGAGCGCAGCTGCCAGTGGCCACCACCGAAGAGGCGCGGCTTCTCCCAGGGCGAGCGCTGCCGCTCCTTGACGCAGGGCCTCGGTCCACACGAGGGGAGACCGCCAGGGGGGCACCGGCGGATCGAGGGCTTGCCTGATGGCGATGGGCAGCCAGGGCAGGTAGAGCAGCAGCGCCAGCAAGTGGGCCCCGGCCCAGCGGGCGAGGGCGCCGGCACGATCGCGCTGAGCTTGGCAGGCGTGGACCAGCCAGTAAAGGCTGAGGGCAGGCAGCAAGAAGAGGGTGTAGTAGAGGGTGTAGAGGGCTCCGGCGGCTACCACGCCCCATATGGGCCACCACGGCGAAGGCCCGCTCGCCATCCGTGTAGTGATCAACAGGAGCAAGCACGCCAGCGCCGCAGCCAGCGTGTACATGCGGACCTCCTGGGAGTACCAGACGGAGTAGGCGGACAGGGCGGACAAGGCCGCGGCGAGGGCGGCCGCTGCGCCGCCACCGACCGGGCGGGCCAGGGCGTAAGTGAGAGCGATCAGCGCCACCCCGAGAAGGCAGGAGAAGAAGGCGAGGGCGAACTCGCTCGTGCCGTCTGCATCGGCCCACAAGCCCAGAGCCAGGTAGTATCCGGGCGGGTGAATGTCCAGCGCCGTACGCTGCACTGCCTGGGCTGGAGGAAAAGCAGCCAGGTGGGCGCTGACCGTCTCGTCGTACCAGAGGCTTTCGGCGCCCAGGCGATGCAGCCGCAGTCCGAGACCGAGGGCGCACGCCACCAGGCCTGCGATCCGCCAGTAGGCCGGTGGCTGCTGATTCCGGTGCCATCCTGCAGGTGTCATACTTGAGCCCGATCCCGGCCCTTCATCCCCCGCGCGGCATGCCGCAACCTTCCCCGACACAAGCACCTTGCCGACGGCAGACTCAGGCCAGGCGGTGTCGGGACGCCGCCGGCCGGCGGGCCTGCCCCGCCCGACCGATTCTGTCGTTACCGGACAGGGCTCTGCGCCCCTGTAAGGGACCGGCTCAGCCGGCGGTCGTCGCTAAGCTGCCTCCTGGCCGGGCTGGCGCTCCCGCTGGAGGTCCAACGATATCTCCCGGCCCTCGTCTGGAGTGCACTGGTCAGCCGCGTGGCCGTACCGCTCCAGACAGATCACGTCGAGGGCCTTGACCGCCTCCTCCAATGACAGGGACCGAGCGCGCGCCACCGCGTCCACTAGGTAGGCGCGCTGCCGCTCGCTCAGTCTGCTTCTGCCCGCCGGCGCTGGCCTGGAAGCCGCCCTCTCCATGTCCTCAGCCGAAGCGAGACCGGTTCCGGGCAGCAGGCCGTATCCCATAGCGGCTAGGGCTCGTCCGATGGCCGAAGTCTCGGCGATCTCCCAGGGATGCTGCATTTCGATGGCCGACCCATCCACACGCCGCGATGTGGCTATGCCGTGGCGCCGACCGTAGACTTCGCTCTCCACCACCACCATGAGGGTGAGCTGCTCGTCTGTGTCTGACAGCACCACCGGGTCATGGAAGATCAGCTTTCTCTCCTGCCGGCGATGGTCCGCGTTGGCCATGGCCAGCCGTCCGTCCACCGACATGTAGGGCGCCTGCTCGGTGACCCAACGGTTGTTCACCCGGCGCCGCCGTTCGATAAGCGTGATGTAATCCAAGAACTCCTCGTGCTTCACGGCTCCCATATCTGGGGCCCGGCGGCAATGCGCAACCAACTCCTCCCGCGTCACGCCCGTACCTCCTAGAACATATGTGCTAATGGCGATTATAGCGGGTGGTCGGGCCTCGAGCAAGCTGGCGTCCTCGTGTGATGATCGCCGGTTCGTGGCCGGGCGCCCCTACCACATGGCGTAGACGTACGTGTCCAGGTAGACGGCTCGAACGCCGGGCAGGCGGGAGAGCCGCTCCAGCATCTCCGCCTCAGTGCCCTCGGGGACGTGCAGGCGCGCCAAGCCGGGCACTCCCGTGTCCATCTCCATGGCTCGGATGGCCGCCTCAGGGAGCGAGCTTCGCAGGCGAGCCAGGGTGGGGGCATCGGCATCGACCAGCAGCACCCCCGGGCGATAGCGTCCTGAGCCTGCCTGGTCCAACACGCTGCTTCCAAGGCTGGCAGTGGGTGAGGGAGGGATCTGCTCGGCGACCGTCGTCGCCGCCAGCAAGGCCGGCCCCTGGATGAGGGCCTTCCCTGCGTCGATCCGGCCATAGCCGAAGGTGGTGTCGTAGCCCGGGACGCCCAGGTCTTGGGCAGAAGCCGTGATCATTGCCGCCACTTGGGCGGCGGTCAGCTGGGGGTACCGGGACCAGATCAGGGCGGCGAGACCAGCCACATGGGGAGTGGCCATGGACGTTCCGCTGAGCACACAGTATCCGCCGCCCACACAGGTGCTGCGAAGGTACTCCCCGGGGGCGACCACATCGACCCAAGGGCCCCGGTTGGAGAAGCCGGAAATCTGGTCCGAGAGGCTGGTGGAGCCGACGCCCAACACGCCGGGGTAGCCGGCGGGGTAGACGAGGTCTCCCATCTTGATCCCGGCGGACCCCACGTTGCCTGCCGCGGCCACCACCAGGACGTCGTGGGCCACCGCGTAGCTGATGGCATCTTCCAGAAGCTGGAACGCTCCCGGGTACTCGCTGTCATAGGGGGCGCCCAGGCTGAGGTTGATGATCCGGGCGCCACTGCTCACGGCGCGGTACACGGCCGCCGCAGCATGAGCGATGGAGCCGGCCCCGTAGCGGTCCAGCACTTTGAGTGGCATGATGCGCGTGGTCCACGCGGTACCGGCAACGCCGAGCATGTTGTTCCCCACCGCGCCCGCAATCCCCGCCACATGCGTGCCGTGGGAATACAGCGAGTCGTCGTCGGGAGGGAGATGGGGATCGAGGAAGTTGTATCCGGCGACCAGATTGGCCTTTAGGTCAGGGTGGTCCAGGTCGGCGCCGGTGTCGATGATGGCAATCACCGCCGGTCCACCCGTGGCGAGCGCCCAGGCCTGAGGGGCGCGTATGCGGGCGAGGTTCCATTGGACCGGGTAGTAGGGATCATTCGGGAAGCGCTGCATCTCCCAGTTGTGCGGCACCAGAGGTAGAGCGATCTCCCATGGCACGATGTGGATGTCGGCGAAGCCTTCTATGCCGCCCAGAGCCGCCACCACGGCACCGGGATAGTCACCGTGAGCTCCAGTGGCCCGGAAGAGCCCGTCGGAAGTGATGGTGCCAGCCACGCTGGTGGCGTGCCATTCCACCCGATAGCCGCTGGCTTCCTCACCCCCGGGGTAAAGCACTCGAGCGGAAAACTGCACCGTCTCCCGTCGCCTCACGGTTGCTTCTGCGGGAGCGACCACTACCCGCAGAGCCGGCGCGGCTATGGCGTAGTCGCCCACTCGGCTGACGGCGACATGGAACACATTGTCGCTGGGGGTGAGCCCGAGCGCGCTCCAGGCAGTGCCGTCGAAATAGTGCACATCCAACAGATCGGCGGAGGGAATGCTGTCGGGTAGCGGCTCACTGAAGATCAGATCCAACGCCAGCGGGTCGGCGCCCTCGGGGAAGGGCTCGCCCATTGCCAGGGCCTGGCCGTTCGCACCTGTGGCCTCAACCCGGTAGGCCTCGCCGTGGAATACTAGATCCTCGTCGGGCGTCAGGTCCGCCTGGTCCAGCGCTGTGACGCGGGTGGCAAACGCCGACGGAGTCGAGGTGGTGGTGGCCAGAGGTGTCTGCAGCGGAGACAGACTCGGGGCGCCAAGTAGCAGAGAGGAAGTCACCAGAAGCATGGCCACTGTCAGGAGCACTCCAGCTAGCGTAGCTCCTGAGCTCAGACCGGATGCCGCGGTCATCTTGGTCAGGTGCGAGGCAGGTGCCCGTGGCACCCGGTGTTGACCACTCATGCGTGCACGACCTATTATGGCAAGCACTTATCCCCAAGGTACGAGCGGGTCCCGGTAGCCAGAGATGAGCCATGTAGAGCCCTCGACTGACCGACTGCGGCGCACGCTGCGCGGCCTGGGCGGGTTCAGACTATCACCGACTCCTAGCTCTGTCCAGAAGCGTGACTGCGACTGGGTCCGGCTCTGCCGGTTGGCAGGGGGCGAAGCGGTGACGCAGGTGGACCGGGACGGATTCCTGGCCGTCCGGAACACTTTCCCCCTCGATCACAGCCACGGTCGCCAGCCTCTGTCGCGCGCGCTAGCGGCTCGGCCCGAGACCCTTGGGCTGCTGGCCCGCGACCCCCGTCTCAGGGTGATGGATCCGTCGTCAGCTGTCTTCCTCGACACAGAGACCACTGGTTTGGGCACGGCGGCAGGCACTCTGGTCTTCTTGGTCGGCGTGGGCCGGTTCATGGACGATGCATTTGAGGTCACCCAGTACTTCCTGCCCGGTCCGGGCATGGAACCTCTCTTTCTGGCGGCCGTGAGGGCCGGGCTGGGAGACGAAGCCTTTCTCGTTTCCTACAACGGTAAGTGCTTCGATGCGCCCCTCCTCGAGGCCCGCTTCACTCTGCAGCGACAGCGCGTGGCGCTCAGTCGTAGGCCTCACCTTGATTTGCTGTACGCGGCTCGCAATCTGTACCGGGCACGCGTACCGGACTGCCGCCTGAGCACGATAGAGCGGGTGATTCTAGGGGTGGAACGCGGCGAGGAAGACGTGCCCGGGGCGCTGATACCGGGCATCTACTTCGACTTCCTCCACACCGGTGCCGTGGAGCAGTTGGGGCGGGTCTTCTACCACAATCTGCTGGACGTTCTGTCGCTGGCCGGCCTGAGCGGGTCGGCTTCCGCGGCTGTGGAAGGGAGGCCAGAATGCACCCATCCGTCGGACCATATGGGCGCGGCCAGGATGCTAGAAGCCTCCGGGTGCCTTCGGGAAGCGGAGGCGGCCTATCGCCGGGCGCTCATGGTCGCCACCGGAAGGCGCCGGGCGGAGCTCATGCAGCGCCTCGGGTTCCTGCTGAAGCGGATGGGCGAGCACGAGAGGGCTGCAGAGGCTTGGCGGGCGCTAATCGAGGCGGGGGCGGATCCAGAGGCGATAGCGGCGGTGGAGCTGGCCAAGTACCTCGAGCATCGAGTGCACGACTACTCCGCGGCAGTGGAGGTGGTGAAAGGGGCGCTGAGTCAGCCAGGGGCTCGTCAGCCGGGAAGGCGGGAAGCGCTTGACCACCGGCTGCGGCGAGTGATGCGCAAGGCGGCTAACTAGCGTTGTCGTCGGTCTGCCTGAGCGATATGGGGATGGAGAAGCTGAACGTGCTGCCGACGCCCACTCGGCTGTCCAGCCAGATGCGGCCTCCCAGTAGCTCTACCATTCCCTTGGCGATGCTCAGGCCTAGGCCCATGCCCTCGTGCTCCCGAGTGAGGGAGTCCTCGACCTGGTAGAAACGCTCGAAGATCCGCTCCCACTCGGATGGGGCGATCCCGATGCCGTTGTCCTCTACGTCCACCTGCACGAATCCGCTCCGCTCGGTGGCCCGTATCTCGATCTGTCCCCCGCTGTGCGTGAACTTGATGGCGTTGGAGACCAGGTTAGTGAGGATCATGCCAAGCTTGTCGCGGTCGGTGGTCAGCCGCAACCCACCCTCGGGCAGCACCACTCGAATTGTGTGCCCGCGGTTATCGGCCAGGGGGCGGAGAGCCTCGACCGTCTCCTCCACCACTTCGGCCAGGTTGATCGCTTCTAGGCGCATCAAGGATGCGCCTCGTTCCAGGGACTCCAGGTCGAGCATCTCGTCCAGCAGTGCCCTCAGACGCTGAGCGCTTCGCAGGATGATGCCGGCGAACGGCTTCTGGTCCGGTGAAACCATCCCTTCCAGGATGCCGGCGTATCCCATCAGGATGGCGAGGGGCGTGCGCAGCTCGTGGGCGGCGATGCTGATGAACTCACTCTTCATGTAGTCTAGCTGCTTCAGATCCTCGTAGGCATGCCTGAGCTCCTCGAACAGAGCGGCATTCTCGAAGGCGATCCCGGCCTGGCTGCATAGCACAGAGAGGAACTCCCTGTCTGCCTCCCCGAAGACCCTGTGCGGCTCATCGTGCTTCAGAACCAGAACGCCGATAGCTCCCTTCTTCGAGTGGATATTGCAGGCTAGAAGGCTGGAGCCGTTGACTCCCCGCAGCGCTTCTGGCACCGCCGTCTCGGGCAGAATCGCCGCCCCCTCTCCCAGGCTGGCCCCTTCGACGGCAGCGGCCCAGGCCTTCAGCTCCGAGCGGTGGACGCCGTGCATCGCTACGGGCCGGAAGCCACCGATGCCCGTTGCGTCAGTCGCGGGCTCTTCTCCCAGGAACAGCACCGCTCGATCTGCCCTTAGCTCGGCGATGGCGGTATTGACCACCTGCTGGGCCAGACGGGGAAGCTCCGTGGTGGACATGAAGACCTTGTTGGCCTCGAACAGGGGCAGCAGAGCGCGCAGTCGGGCGCTCTCCTGCCGTAGTCGCTCCTTTTCCAGCGCCCGTGACACCGCGGTGATAAGGTCCTGAGGGCTGAAAGGCTTGATGATGAACTCCTCAACCCCCAGCCTGAGCGCCTCGATGGCCGTATCCATGGTGCTGTAGCCGGTCATGATGATACACACCAGGTGTTGGTTCACCGACCGGGCGGCTTCGGCGACATCGAGGCCGTCCATGCCAGGCATCTTGATGTCGGTGAGCAGGCAATCGAAGTGCTGAGCGCTGGCCAGCTGGACAGCCTCGAAGCCACTCCCAACGGTGCTGACCATGTAGCCATTGCCCACCAGGATACGCTCGCATACCCGTAGGACATCTGGCTCGTCGTCGACGACCAGAATGCGCTCTCGGGGCATAGGCCTCCTCGCAGGCACGGTGATACCGGGATGACCGGTATGTTACGGGAACCACTCTCTGGGCGCAATGCGACCTGACACATCTCCTCCGTCGCACTGACGCGAGGCCGGCGGCGTCGCAGCAATTGGCCTGCTCTCGGGTTGACGACTCAAGTGGCACAGGCTACTCTGCCTGGTCGAGCACTACTTGCGCCCCCGTGGAGGTAACATGGAAGCACCGGTGAGAGTAGCGGCGTACGGGCTGGGCCCCATCGGCAGAGCGATAGCCGCAGCTGCAGCAGCAAAGAAGTCGCTGGACCTAGTGGGGGCAGTAGACGTGGCACCCGACATCGCCGGCCGCCCGCTGAGTGACGTGGTCGCCGGAGGGCCTCGGGGCATCAGCGTAGCGCCTTCGCTCGCTAGACTGCTGGATGCTTGCCAGCCCGAGGTGGTGTTGCACGCTACCGGCTCCTACCTGGACCGAGTCTACCCCCAGTTCCAGGAACTGGTCCAGGCAGGGCTTAACGTCGTCTCCACCTGTGAGGATGCCAGCTACCCGACCACGGTTCAGGCGCGGTTGCTGACGGAGCAGCTCGACCGGGCGTGCAAGGAGGCGGGCGTGCGCGTCCTTGCCACAGGAATCAACCCCGGTTTCGCCATGGATGTGTGGCCGCTGGTGGTAAGTGCTGCTCAGGCTCGAGTGGACCGGATCCTGGTGCGGCGGGTGGTGGACGCGTCCACCCGACGCGAGCCTCTACAGCGCAAGATCGGCGCAGGCATGACAGCGGAGGAGTTCCGCAAGGAGGTAGCCGCACGGCGGCTCGGCCACGTAGGGCTGGAGGCATCCGCCCTGCTGCTGGCCAAGGGCCTGGGGCGGCGGGTGCTGGAACAGAGCGGGAGCATAGAGCCGGTGCTGGCTGACCGAGAGGTGGTCACGGAGTACTTCCAGGTGCCGCCGGGTCGGGTGGTTGGCCTGCGCCAGGAGCTGCGCTGCCAGCTGAGCGGCGGAGCGCAGATGATACTGCACCTGGAGATGTTCCTTGGGGCTCCCGAACCGGTGGACGAGGTGACCATCGAGGGGGATCACGAGGCTCAGGTGAAGGTGGTCGGTGGATTCCCTGGGGACACAGCCACTGCCGCCGTGGTCACCAACGCCGTGCTGCCCTCCCTGCGCTGCCCTCCTGGGTACCTCACTATGCTCGATCTGCCGTTCTTCGGCTGTATGCCTTAGGGCACCGGCTGCTAGAATCACGAGGCCCCGACTTCTGTCGGGGCCTCGACTGCAGTGAGCCACGCGAAGGGCGCTCTACTCTGTTCTATCCCACTTCCAGACAATGCCGCCGAGCGCCAGGGCCCATATCGGGCTCTCCCGCCCGCCGACAGTGGGCGTCAAGGCCAGCACGGGAGCGTATCCCATGCCACGCATCATTGGCGTCCAGTTCTGCCCGTCGGTGGTGGCGAAGACGCCCTGAGTGGATCCGACGATGAGATACTCCTCTCCCGTTCCCATGCGGGAAGCGACCGACAGCAGGGGCGGATCGCCCATGCCCAGGGTAAGCCGCTTCCACTGGTCGGCGTCCTCTTGGATCAGGCAGTACCGGTCAAAGACTGCCGTGGCTCGCCCGGCCTCTCCTGGCCTGACGATTAAGCTCACGTGCAGCAGCTCGACGTCCTGCTCCAGGAGATGGCGCCAGCTCCGGCCTCCATCATCGGAGCGCCACAGAACCAGAGGTGACCCCGCTGATCCGGTGTCGCGAGTGGCTGCCAGCACCACGTGATCCTGACCGAAGGCCGCCGAAGGGGCGATCCGAAGGACGGCCTGTCCGGAGAAGGGGGCGCTTTCCTGCCACTGGTGCCCTCCATCCAAGCTGAGCGCCAGCCTACCGTCGGTAGTGCCGGCCCACGCCACGGCCACCTCGCCGTCCTCCTCGAGAGCGAGGGCGGAGACCTGCTCCTCCAGAGTCTGGTCCCAGGAGCGACCTCCGTCCTCGCTCACGTATGCGCCGCTCTCGACGTCGGCAGCGAGCAGGAGGGGGCGCTCCTCGTAGCGCGGCCACACGGCTAGGGAGCCTAGACCGGCAAGATTCGGTAGCGAGGGGATCGCCGTCCATCGAGTACCATCAGTTGAGGTGTACACACCAGTGTCCGGCCCGGCGACAAAGAGGGTTCCACCCTTGGTGACGCTCAGGTGGGTGAAAGCGTTGGCGAAGAGGCCCTCCCGGCATTCCTCCCACGTGAGCCCCGCATCGCTGGAGCGATAGGCGCCGGCCCCGTGGAAGCCGGCGAACACTGTCTCGCCGTCCCCCGCCAGAGCCAGCGCGGCACCACCGGTCTCAAGAGTCCGGACCCAGGAGTTGCCCCCGTCTTCTGAGCGATACACGCCGCCGCCGGCCGAACCGGCAAGGACGACTGGGCTAGAACGGTAGTTGGGCGAGATCCACAGCGCGTTCACCGTGTCTCCCAAGACATCGGCTCCAACCCGGACCCATGAGTCTCCACCGTCGGTGGAGCGATACAAGCCATCCTCCTCGGTGCCGGCAAAGACGGTCCCATCCCGAGTGAAGGCGGGGCTTACAGCAAGGGCTTGGACTGTCACCCCGTCCAGGTCGTCTCCGGAGGGGCGCCAGGCGCGACCGCCGTTAGTGGAGCGGAAGACGCCCTCCAGGCTGCCAGCGAAGGCTATCGGGCGCTCCGGCCAGCCGGGGGCGCAGGCCAGGGCCAGCACACTCAGGTCCAGAAGCCCGAAGTTAACCGGGCGGGCAGTCTTGCCGCTGTCGGTAGTGCGGAACACACCCCCCGATTCGGTACCAATGAGCACGGTGCCATCGCGCAGGTAATCGGGGGAGACTGCCAGAGAGGTGATGCTGCCGCTGTCGTGCAAGCGGGGCATACAGTCCCACGAATAACCTCCGTCGACGGAACGGGCCAGAGTGCCGTCCAGAGAGCCTAGGAAGAGCACGCCATTGGCCGACGCGGCGAGAGCGGATACCTGTAGGCCGGTAAGCCCGCGGTTAGCCCAGGACCACTGGGCACCACGGCTCAGTGACCGGAACGCGCCCACAGGCGTACCCGCAATCAAGGGGTTGTGCTGGTCCTTGTTGGGCGAGAGCACCAGGGCGTAGACGGTGCCCCCCTCCAGGACCGGCCCCGCGAGCCGCCAGCGTCGCCGACTGGTGTACTCCCTCACACTCATGGCACTTCCTCCTGGACAGATAGGGTCGTGGCTAAGGCTCCATCACGGTCTCTGGCTTCCGGTGCAGCACCAGAGCCGCGGTAGTCAGGGTCATGTTGGCGGCGCTGGCGGCTGTAGTCAGTGCCGCTTTGACCACCTTGGCCGGGTCGCTGATGCCAGCCCGCCGCATGTCAACCACTCGCTCGCTCAAGACGTCAAAGCCATATCCAGGGCCCCGACGTCGGGCGGCATTAATGACCAGAGGTGGGTGGTGGCCCGCACTCATGGCCAGGCGCCTGATCGGCTCTTCCAGGGCCCTTTCCACGATGGCGACACCCAGGCTCTCATCGCCGTTGGCCCTCAGCCGCCGCAGCGCCGAGGTGCAGGCCAGCAGAGCCGCCCCGCCTCCGGGGACCATTCCCTCCTCGGCGGAGGCGGAGATGACCAGGAGCGTGTTCTCCACCTGCTCCCTCAGCGCCTTTCTCTCTTTCTCCCCGAAGGCGCCGATCTTGAGGATGGCGACGCCCGCGCTCAGGTGGGAGAGGCGTTCCCGGAGCTTCTTGTAGGTGTCCTCGCTCAGGTCGCTGAGCTTCATCTCCTGTCGAATCTGGCGGATGCGCTGGCGGATGTCGGCTGACGAGCCCGCCCCTCCGGCGATGATGGTCTCCTTCCGGCGCACGATCACCCGCCGGGCCCGACCCAGGTCCTCCAGCCGGACGTCCTGCGACCCAAGGCCCTGCTGGGCGAGTAATATCCTGCCCCCAGTCAGTACGGCAACGTCCTCCATGGAGGGGACGCGCTGTTCGCCGAGAGCCTCGACCTTCACGGCCGCGCATCTGAGTTCGCCCTTCTGATTGTTCACCAACAGAATGGCCAGGGCGTCGGCCTGCAACTGATCGGCCACCACCAGGAGCGACTTGCCCCCGGCCTCTTTCACGATGTTGATGACGGGGATGATATCGCGGGCGCCCTGGAGCTTGTTGCTGGTCACATACACGAACGGCTGCTCCAGGATAGCCTCATGCCGAATGGTATCGGTCTCAAAGTGGGGTGAGAGGAGCCCCCAGCGCAGACGAGCCCCCTCGACGTACTCCCTCTCCAAGTAGGGAGCGGTGAACTCCTCCACCGTGATGGCCCCATCTGCCCCCACTAGGTCCACCGCCTCGCCGATGACCCGGCCTAGCGCCGGGTTGCCGGTAATGGCTGAGGCCAGGGCGGCGTAGTCGTCCTCTCCTTGCAGAGGAGTGGCCATCTCGCTGAGTCGGGCGCAGACGGCGTTCACGGCCCGGTCGATGCCGCGGCGGAGGAGCTGAGGGTTGTAGCCAGCGGCCATGAGGCGAGTGGCCTCGGTGAGTATGGCTCCTGCCAGCACCGCCGACATGGCACTCCCATCACCGACATCCTGCCGCACCTTCCAGATGAAATGGCGGGCCAGCATGGCCCCCGCGTCTCGGGCGGCTCCGGGAAGGGCGATGATGCGCCGGCTGATGGTGGCGGCATCGCCGATGAACTCAGGCTCGCGGCGGAGGTCGGCCTGGTGTACGACGAGCCCCGCGCGCGGGCCATAGGTGACTGCTGCTAGCTCAGCCATCTCGGTGAAACCCCGCCGGAACTCGGCGAGCGCCTTCCGGCCGAAAAGAACGTCCGGGCGTGAAGCCATCCTTCTACTCCCCCCTCCGACAGGAACATGACCGGCACGCGGTTGCGGCCCCGAAGATGCTGATGAGTCTAGCACAGCGCCTGCACGGCCGGCAACAGGTTCTCTGTCATTTGCGGCCGAGGGCCAACGGCAGGCCGATCTGTGCCGGCGATCGGCCGTCTTGCCAGAGCTCCGCTTTCGGCCATCGGGTGGCCCCAACACCGTCCCCGTGCCGGCTGCCCGAGCCCGGGACTCGTCCGATGGTGCAACCTACCGGCGCCTCTCGCGGGCTGTGAGCCCCACGGTCGCTCCCAGTGCGGCCACAGCCAGAAGGAGCGAAGGCACTAGTAGCGGTGGACGGTAGACGAGCTCGATAGTGTGGCTACCAGTCGGCACGTGCACCGCGGTGAACGCCAGGTCGGCGGGCCAGACCGGCACGGGGTTGCCATCGAGGGTAGCGCTCCAGCCTGGGGCGAAGGGAAGGGAGAGAACGAGGTAGGTATCTTCGCGTACCGCTATGCCGAGGCCAATCCGGTCCGGCTGCCAGACCGAGAAGTGCAGATCCGGGTCAGGACTCGTGGCCGCTACCTGGGGGGCCTCACCCTCAAGCACCACAACGCCCGTCGGGTCAAAGTCGGGGGCCGAGACGATGCCCGCCGACTCCTCCGGACCTGCGGCCGACACTGACGCCGGGACCACGACGGCCAGGGGGTAGGCTGCGGTGTTCAGGTAGATGTCTACCTCGGGGTCCTCCCCGAAAGCAGGCACGAAGTTGTGCTCGGGCGGAACCACGCCCTTAGCCACCACCAGGTACTTGGCTCCTAGGAGTTGGTAGAGCCTCGAGCTGCGGTCCCCGGTGAGCTCCAGGAAGCTTTGGTAGCGGGCCAGCTCCATGGGATTGGGGACCCCGCGGACGTGCTCGATTTCGTGCACGCAGCCGAGGTTAGGCGGCCAGAGGGACCACGCACTCGGGTCCACGTCGACTCGGTGCGGGTAAGGATCCGTCTTGAGGAAGCTCACCGCTTCTTGATGCTGGAACGCAGTCGCCGGGCTGGAGCGACCAAGGTCAAGGTACGCCCCGGCGGAGAACAGGTCCAGGAACGTGAGGGCAATGGCCGCTCCCATCCAGGTCTGGCGTCGAACGGGTAGCAGTAGCGGCACACTGCACAACACGGCGAGTGAGGCACTCAGGAACAGCGCTGCCCGCGACAGGCTGCCAACCACACCCCAGGCGCGGGCGAAAATCACCGGGTCACGGTCCTGGAGCAGCAGAAGGGCCAGCAGGGAGGCCGCAAGGGCAGCAGGCAAGGCATACAGGGCCACCCGAGCAATTGCCCTGGCGAACCGCGCCGACGAGCGTCGTAGGCGGGCGCCGCTGGACTGGGCTAGGGAGTGGCAGGCCATCGCCGCCAGGCCCGCCAGGGCGAAGTCGGTCAGGTACAGCGCCCTCGCCGGGGCCCGGAGCAGCCCCAGTCCGGGCACCAACCGGAACAGCCAGCCGTGGACCGGGAGGGTATCGCCCAGGGCCAGGGCGAAGAAGAAGACAGCCGCCAGGGAGAAGAACCGGGCCCAAGGGCGATGAACCAGTCGCCAGGTGGCAAAGAGGGCCAGAAGCAGCGGCAGCAGTCCGAGGTAGCCCGTCTCGACACGATCACCCAAGCCCCAGTATTGGGACGGATCCCTTCCGGTCAGGTCGGGAATCAAGAGGCCCAGGGTGCGAAACGGCGTTAGGGAGTAACGCGAGGCTTGCCAGTAGGTGAAATCAGCGCGAACGGTGTGACCGCTGAGCACCAGAGACGGCACCATGACGGGGGCAGACACGGCTGCCGCCACCATGGCGGCGACCAGCAGAAGGGCCAGAGGCCAGAGCCCCCGCCTTCCCTGGCGAGCCATCACTCCTACCCAGGTGCGGTGTAGGGCCAGCAGCGCCAGGAACAGACCGTTGTAGATCGTGGGTTGAATGTGGCCGGCCAGAGCCGATATCCCCAATGTCGCCCCTGCCCAGCCGGCCAGCGCCGCCGATTGCCGCTCCAGCGACTGAGCGAACAGCAGGAATACCAGGGGAAGCCAGGCGGCCACCGCGATCAGGTTGAGGTTGCCGAAGTGCATCACGAATATGTCGGAGAACATGAAGGCGGTGGCACCGAGGAGGGCGGGACCTCTGCCTAGGCCAAGCCCGGGAAGATGGTGCAGACAGGTGAAGGTGAGCCCGCCGGCGAGCCAGAGATGAAGCACGCTCATGGCCTGCATGTCGGGATAGGTGAGACGGGGCTGCAACAGGAACAGGGCCAAGTTGGGCGGGTAGAGCAAGCCATTCTGGACATCGCCAATGAACGGCATACCGGAGAAGACGTAGGGATTCCACAGGGGAATCTGCCCCCGCTGCAAGGAGCGAGCGGCGAAGGTGTAGTACGGGTAGAGGAAGGAGGCTAGGTCGCCCCCGCCAGCCGGAGCGAAAGCGTCGCCGGTCACCAGCCGCCAGTGAAAGCCTACGGCCATGAACCCGAGGAGCAGCCAGGCGCTTAGGTCCAGTGCTACGGCCGACCGACGGAGCCGCGCGAAAGAAGTGGCGACAGCTAGGAGCAAGAACGACAGGTAGAGAAGGATCAAGCTGCTGGCCTCAAGGGACTGGGCGCGATTATAGGCGGTCACCCCGGGACAGGCAACGGCATCAGGGGGCCCTACTTGACGTCGGTTACGGGCGGCGCTATAAGAAGACTGTCGTTGGCATTCTACGCGAGACTGTGATTGCGTGGTCCCTGAGTTGAGGAGGCAGCAGTTGGAGTTGAGTCTCGGCCGGCTGGCTGACGGTAAGGTGGAGTTCGGCTCGCTCACCCTTCAGTGGCTGGTCCACACCGAGCGCACCTCGTACCGGCTCCTGAACCTGGTTGCCACCCGGGATGCAAACGGGGTCACCCTGGCCACCGAGACTGGGCTGGGCTGGGACACTGCCGTTTCCCGAGCGTTCCGCGCCAGGATACGACTGGAGCCCCGCCCTGCGGGGCTGGACTACTGGGTGACGGTAGCGCACCCGGAGCGGGTGCGCGCCGTGAAGACGGTGGTGCAGGGACTGCCCTCCGGTTCTCTGCGTTGCGTGACGGAGGACGGGCATATTCGCATCGGCGCGCGCCATCGCCCGCGCGAATACCCGACGGATTGGGCGACGCCTTTCGTCTGGCTGCAGCCGGACAGCAGCGGAGTTCCTCGATTCGTGGCCCGATGTGTGCCGGAGCCGGTGTCCCGCAAGGCTTTCTCGGCTCGCCTGCGGCCGGAGGGCGACACCGAATTGATGCTCTACGAAGAAGCCTATGCCCCCAGGTACGGAGCCGAGTTCTCCGGCAGCCGTTGGCGGCTACGCGCCACCCGCTCCTTGATGACGGAACTGGAGGAGCACGGCTCGGAGTTGGCGGCCGTTCGCGGGCTCACCCGGTTCGACTGCCGTCAGGATGTGCCCCCTTGGGCTCGCTCTTGCGACCTGGTGATCAAGCTTAGCGGCGTGGACTTCAACGGTCTGGTGCACCTCGACTTTGCCCGCATGATCAAGGCTCTGAAACTGCTTTCCCGGCACGGCAACCTTAACCGGGCAGTGATCTACCTCGTGGGTTGGGATGGCCCCTTCATGAGGGACTACCCCAGGCTGGAGCCGGCGAGAGAGCTGGCGGTCAGCGCCAGCTTACAGGACGTGGTAGGAGCGGCCCACGCCCTCGGCGCCAAGGTGGTGCTCCACGTCAACCCAGTAGCCGCTTCGGAGTCAATAGCGATGGACCCCGCTCGTCGTTCCTGTCAGGCGGTGGGCTTCTACAGCGGGCCAGTAACCTATCCGGCGCGGGACTGGGATGGCGATGGGTTTGTTGAGAGCGGCTGGGTCCTGATGAACCCCTGGTGCCAGCCTCACAGAGGCTGGGTGGTCGAGAACTGCGAGCGGTTGGTGCGCACCTATGGGGTAGATGGCTTCTTCCTAGCGGACATGCAGATCTACGCGCCCGATCCTAGGGGCGACTTCTATGCTGGCTGGAAGGCTCTGGTACGCGAGCTGTGCGACATAAGCGAGGACATGGTGCTGCTGGGGGACGGGCATGCGGACTACGTGCCCAGCCTCACTCCCATCTTCGAGCCTCACTGCCGGGCCGACTCGGCCGAGTTCCAGCTCGCTGTTGGCCGGTGGGGTCGAAGCGTGGCCTATTCCGCCGTGGCCGATCCCCTCAATCGGGCGGGCGCAGGACCGCTGGTCCATGCTCAGCACCGCCCCCTTAAGGGGGTGAGCCCCAATGTGCTGCCCGCGGTCACCATAGTGCGGGAAACGCTGAGCACGGCCATGGAAGAGGTGTACGCTGCCCTGGAGTGGGCCCGCAACTGGGATGCTCTATACGGCGCTGACCGAGCAGTCTACGCGGACCCTAAGGGAGCGGCCGCGTAGCGCGTCTTCAGGCGTCTCAGCTGCTCTCTATCCCCGGGCAGACGCAGTGTGCCCTGCCGTGGCGCAGGGCCGCGTTACCTCCACCAGACGGCGGAGGTGAGCGGCGGCCTGTTCCAGATACCTTGTTGGGCCCAGCCCACCTTCGGTGAGAATCCGCAGCCGCTCTCCAGGCTCCACTTTGCGCATGGCCCTGATCCTGATCCCGAGCCAGGTCTCGCACATGAAGAGCGGCAACGCCTGTGCCTCCTGAGGCAATAGGGGCCACACGGACTGGTACGCCCGCAGGAACGTGTGCGCCCCCTGGTCATCTGGGGTCCATTCTTGTACCAGGGACCAGATGCTGTCGGGGTCTATGGGGGTCTCCCGCCGGAAGGCGAAGAACTGCAGTGCCTCGCCCACGTCCACTAGGCGGGGCTGGTACGAGGCCCAGTCGAAATCGAAGATGCCGCCGACCTGTGAGCCGCGAAACATCACGTTCGCCGGAGTGTAGTCGCCGTGGATGATGACGCGGGGCAGGGAGGCAACCAGCTCCTCGGTCAGCTGCTCTCGGAGGGCTTCGGCGGCCACTAGCATCCCTTGTGCCTCATGTATCCGGTCGTGCCCCGCCTCGGCTGCCTCCAGGGCTCGCCTGAGTGTCTCCGCCATGGTGCCGATCTCGTGCTCACGTCTCCAGGGCTTATGTCCCTCGGGACGCAGGTGCTCTGTGACGCGATGAAGGCGGGCCAGATGCTGGGCGGCTGAGGCAATCTGATCGGGATCCCCGGGGTGGAACTGCTCCAGCCCCTCGATGAAGGGGAAGGCCTCGTAGGCCACCGCGCCCTGGCGCAGCCATGTGGCTCGCGCCTGATAGCCCGAGGCCGGCTTGGGGCGACAGGGCAAGGGAGCCACCGTGGGTAGGCCCGCCTCTGCCAGTCCCCGTATGAGGGAATGGTCGAAGGCGACCACGTCGTCCGCAGATGACTGCGGCCTTCGGGCTCGGAGAAGGAAGCATCCCCTGTCTGTCTCCACCAGGACCTTGGGGGCGGCCGTCCCCCCGCCAGGCCGGAGAGAGCGCACGGCCCCTATGTCGAAGTGAGCTAGGATGCGCGTCCAATCGGGGGGTTCGGGCACGGTCATCGCGTTCACGGAGTTCTCCCCTCGGTCAGATCCGGGCTCCGGGACGAACTGGCCAGGCGAGCACGCAGTTCGTGGAAGACAGCGAGGTACTCCGGGGTCCGGTAGTCGGGATAGGTCCAGGGCCAGGGCTCAAAGGTGCCGCCGCGATAGTGCAGGGTTACTTCGGCGTAGATGCCCTGGCCTAGGTAGATGCGATGAGCGTGATCCTTGGTAGTAGCCAGCACCAGTTTGGCCAGAGTTAGGTAGCTAGGGTCGAGGTTAACCCTCCGGTTTCCGCGGAGGCGATAGCGCTGCTCGACCGAGTTGGTGAGAAGCTTGGCCGTCGCCAGGCCATCTGGAGGGAACGGGTCGGAGAAGGATAGGAAGCGGCGGAAGATGGGAGTGCCCAGCTCGTGGTCGTAGTAGGTGGTCTGGGTGAAGGGTATGAGAGGGCTGCGATAGTCAATCGGCCCGAACAGCTCTGCGAGCTCCTTCGCGACGGTGCCCATTAGCGCCTCATCGGCGCTGAGCATACCCACCACCAGGCGCGCCGGAGGCGGCCGATGCGGCTCACCCATGGCAAAAGCCCTCCCTTGCACGCTATGAGAAGCCGAGGCCCTTCTGCCGGAGGCTCACGAACCTCCCCCCAGCCACGATCAGATGATCGAGCAGTTCGATCCCTAGCAGGTTGCCGGCCTGGTAGAGCCGCTGGGTGGTCTGCACGTCCTCCGGTGAGGGCGTGGGGTCGCCACTAGGGTGGTTGTGGACCACGATCAGTCCTGGGGCGTTGCGTCGGAGGGCCTCTCGAAAGACCTCGGCAGCCCGGACGGGCGAGCCGCTGACTGTGCCACGGTAGACCTTCTGGATGGCAAGCACCTGGTTCTTGGTGTCGAGAACCAGGACTCGCAGTTCCTCCTCGGTAAGGAGGCTCATCTCGGTCAAGACCAGGCCTGCGGCGTCGCCCGGCCCTCGGATCTCCGGTTTGAGGTCGTCCACCGAGGCGGCCAGCCTGATCCCCAGTTCCAGCGCGGCCCGAATCTCGCAAGCCTTGGCGATACCGACACCATAAACGGCGGCGAGTTCTTCCACCGAAGCTCGAGCCAGCTCGGACAACCCGCCGAAGTGGGTTACGATCCGGGTGGCCAGACTCACGGCGTTCTCGCCGCGGGAGCCGGTCCGCACTATGATGGCGAGCAGCTCCGGCGTGCTTAGGACTCCCGGGCCGTAGGCTTGGAGCCGCTCGCGGGGGCGCTCCGTCTCGGGCAGCTCCTTGATGGTGGGCGAGTAGCGGCGTTGCGGGTCTTCTGGATGCATGGAGCGAGTCCCCAGTGTGCTTGAGGGGATTCTACCAGGAGAAGATGTAGGCTGTCATGCGAGGGAGAGTACATGGCGGATCAGGACGCAAGACCGGCACTGACGGTATACATGATCGGCAACGCACACATAGACCCGGTCTGGCTGTGGACCAGGTCTGAAGGCCGGCAGGTCACGCTCGACACCTTTCGCACCGTGGTTGACCTTCTAGCGGAGTACCCGGAGATGCTGTTTACGTCGGCACAGGCCCAGCTGTATGCCTGGGTGGAGGAGGACGATCCGGTGCTCTTCGGGCGAATCCGGGAGTTGGTGGCGGCCGGTCGCTGGCACGTGGCGGGTGGCATGTGGGTGCAGCCCGACTGCAACCTCCCCAGTGGCGAAGCATTCGTGCGCCAGCTTCTCTATGCCCAGCGATACTTCCATTCCCGCTTGGGCGTTCGCGCCACCGTGGGCTACAACGTAGACAGCTTCGGCCATGCCGGCACCTTGCCCCAACTGCTGCGAGGCGCTGGAATGGACTCGTACGTATACTTCCGGCCCGACCCGCGGCGGGAGGTGAGCCTGGACGAGGAGCTGTACTGGTGGCAGTCGCCCGACGGCTCCCGGGTTCTGGCTTGCCGCCCGCCCAACCACTACGGCACCTGGGCAGGAGAGATCGAGAACTGGATCGTGAGGAGCGTGGTGCACGCTCCGGAGCGCGCCGGCGGCGTGCTCTGCTTCTACGGCGTCGGTGACCATGGTGGCGGGCCGACCCGGGCCAACCTGGACTCGATCAGGGCCGTGGCCGCTCGTCAGGACCTGCCCCAGATAAGGCATGGTTCCCTGCGGGAGTTCTTCGACCGGGCTGCCGCCGCGCGGGACGATTACGGAACCCGTCGCAACGATCTGCAGCACCACGCTCCCGGCTGCTACTCGGCGGAGTCGAACGTCAAGCGCTGGAATCGGCGGGCCGAACAGAAGCTGGTCGCGGCGGAGAAAGCCAACGCGGTGGCGTCGGCTTTGGCGGGCGGGCCGGTTGCCGGGAACGGCGCCTTCGAGGAGGCGTGGCGGCTGGTTCTGTTTAGCCAGTTCCACGATATCCTGGCGGGAACCTCCATTCCCGAGGCCTACCGCGAGGTGGCCGAGGATCACGCCGAGGCGGACCGAATGGCGGAGGGCGTGGCACGGGCAGCGCTGGCCAGGCTGGCGGCGGTCACGGATTGCCGGGGCGAGGGGGAGCCGACGCTGGTGTTCAACCCCTGCTCCTGGGAGGCTACTGCCCTCATCGAGCTGGAGGGAGAGCCAGAGGGCGCCATGGTCGCCGGTTCACCCGTTCCGGCACAGCGGGCTCATGACGGCAAGCTTCTGGTTCGAGCGTCGGTGCCCGCCCTGGGTGTGGCCTGCATCCACCTGGCGGCAAGCCCGGGTCAGGCAATCGTGCCGGAGGGACCGGCCCGGGCGCGGGGGAGTACGCTGGAGAACGGCCGGTGGCGGCTGGAGGTCGACCGTGCCACCGGAGAGTGGATATCGCTCTTGGACAAGAAGGAGGGCGTGGAGGTGCTATCGCAGCCGGGCAACGCTTTGGTGGTGCTGGACGACCCCAGCGACACCTGGAGCCACGGCGTGACTGGCTACTACACGCAGGTGGGGCGGTTCGGCGAGGCCAGCGTAGAGGTGGTGGAATCAGGACCGTTGCGGGCGTCGCTCCTCGTCCGGCGGCGGTACGGCCGCTCCTGGGCGGAAGAGCGGGTCAGCCTCCATGCGGGTGAGGGGCCGGTCGCGGTACAATTGACGGTGGATTGGCACGACACGCGCAAAGCGCTGAAGGTGGCGTTCCCAGTGGCCGTCGAGTACCCGGTGTGCACCTACGAAGTGCCCTATGGCGTCACCATGCGGGTGCCCAACGGCGAGGAGGAGCCCGGGCAGACCTGGGTGGATGCTACCGGAGTGGCCCTGGCCCGGGATGGGCGGCCGGTGCCTTACGGAGTGAGCCTGATCAGCGACTCTAAGTACGCCTTCAGCATGGACGAGAGGATCCCCGTTCGAGGTCGCGAGCGAACCGATACGGAGCTGCGCATGACCATATTGCGGTCGCCGCCGTACGCGTTTCACGATCCGCGACCGTTCGACCCCACTGAGACGTATGCCTTTATCGACCAGGGGGAGCAGACGGTGCGGTACTGGCTGCTGCCGCACCGCGACTCGTGGCGCGAGGCCGGGACAGTTCGCGAAGCTCACCGCCTGAATGCCCCCGTGCTGAGACTTCCGGTGGCCCCGCGCCAAGGAGGCCTGCCACCGACGTGGTCCTTCCTGGAGTGCCCGACGGACGGCGTGGAGGTGGGGGCCCTCAAGCGGGCCGAGGACTCCGAGGCACTGGTGATCCGCCTGGTGGAGACGTGCGGGCGGGACTGCACCGCTCGACTGGGGTTCCCTTTGTGGGGGGCGCTGCTGGAGGTCCCGCTAGGGCACTACCAGATCAAGACGCTCGCGGTAGAAGCGGCCGAGGGCAGCCTTACGGCAACCGAGGTGAACTTACTTGAGGAGCCGGTTCCAGGAGGTTTTTCCGCCTCGTTGCGGCTCTGAGGCGCGCCTTCTGGCGCTCGCATCATGGGTCGGTTGGAGGGGTAGTGGACGTCAAGCTCATAGCTATCACTAAGTATCTCGGGGGCCAGGGCACACCCGAGGAGCTCATCGAGCAGGCCGGCCGGGCGTGCTATCGCAGTGAGCCCAGAGGCAACGCCGGGGAATTCATACGCCGGCGCATTTCCGAGGGACACGAAAGCATCATTGAGCACGCATCGGCCACGTTTGACATAAGCGGGATATCGCGGGCGTGTAGTCATCAGCTGGTGCGGCATCGCATTGCCAGCTACAGCCAGGAGAGCCAGCGTTACGTGGACATGGCCGATCCGGAATTCGTGGTGCCTCCTTCGGTGGCGGCTGACCCTGAGGCTTCGGCGGCCTTCGAGCGGTTCTGCGACACCGTGGGCGCGGCGTACCGGGAGCTGCGTGAGCGGGGAGTGCGCAAGGAGGACGCTCGTTTTGTGCTACCGAACGCGACCGCCACGCGCATCGTGGTGACCATGAACTTCCGCTCCTGGCGGCACTTCATCAAGCTCAGGGGCCTGGACCCGGCAGCGCAGTGGGAGATCAGGGAAGTGGCGTGGCGGGTGCTGGAGGCATTGCACGAGCAGGCGCCAAGCGTGTTTGGAGATCTGATGGATGAACGAGCGAGAAGAACGGCCTGACCTGGACACCTACTTCATGCGCATAGCCCATGTGGTCGCTACCCGGAGCACGTGCCTGCACCGCCAGGTCGGAGCGGTGATAGTGCGGGGGAAGCAAGTCGTATCCACCGGGTACAACGGGGCAGCGGCCGGACACCCTCACTGCCTGGACATCGGCTGTGCTCGCGAACACGTGGCGTCGGGGAGCAACATGGAGCTGTGCCGCGGGGCGCATGCTGAGCAGAACGCCATCAACTTCGCCGCCAGGTACGGGATCGCCATCGAGGGGGCGACCCTGTACTCGACTGTGTATCCCTGCTCGGCCTGCGCCAAGAGCATCATCAACTCGGGGATCGCGCGAGTAGTATACGAAAGCAGTTACCCCGATCCGTTGGCCAAGGAGATCCTCTCTCTCATACCGGTGGAACGGTGGCTTCCGGAGGTGACCGATGCCTGCGCCCGATGAGATCCGGGAAGAGGCGCGGTCGCTGAGAGAGTTCCTCAACTACCACGCCTACCGCTATTACGTCCTGGACCAGCCAGAGATCAGTGATGCCGAGTACGATCGGGCTCTACGGCGTCTGGAGGAGATCGAGGCCGAGTACCCAGAGCTGGTGACCCCGGATTCGCCCACCCAACGGGTGGGAGGCAAGCCCCTGCCTCAGTTCGAGACGGTCAACCACGAGCTTCCCATGCTCAGCCTCGACGATGCTTTCGACGTCCGGCAGGTGCGGGAGTGGTTCGGGCGCGTTCGCCGCCTGCTAGGCCTGGGGCCCGAAGGCCAGGTAGAGCTGGTGGTAGAGCCCAAGGTGGATGGCCTGGCCATCAGCCTGCTATATGAGGACGGTGTGCTCACCCGGGGCGCCACGCGCGGCGACGGCTTCACCGGGGAGGACGTCACCGCGAACGTCAGGACCATACGCTCCATTCCTCTTCGTATACCGCCGGGCGATGGCCCGGAACCTCCGCCCTTGCTGGAGGTCCGGGGCGAAGTCTACCTTTCCCTGGAGGCATTCGAACGACTCAACGAGCGCCGTGCGCAGCGGGGCGAGCCGGTGTTTGCCAACCCCCGCAACGCGGCCGCAGGCTCCGTCCGGCAGCTGGACCCACAGATCACGGCTCGCCGTCCGTTGGCGTTCCTAGCGTACGGAGTGGGTCGGGTAGAGGGCGTAACATTGCGGTCGCAGTGGGAGGCCCTCCGGCTGGTGGAGAAGATGGGGTTGCCGGTCTCGGGCGACGCGCGGCTCTTCGCCACCATCGAGGCGGCGCTTGAGTACTGCACCAACTGGATGTCTCGCCGAGAGGAGCTTCCCTTCGAGGCCGACGGAATGGTACTCAAGGTCAACGACTTCGAGCTGCAGGACCGCCTGGGGGTGGTGGGTCGGGCGCCGCGCTGGGCCATCGCGCTCAAGTTCCCGCCGCGCGAGGAGGTCACTCGGTTGATTGACATCGGCGTCAACGTGGGTCGTACCGGAGTGGTGACCCCATACGCCGTGCTGGAGCCGGTCAACATCGGGGGGGTGGTGGTGAAGCAAGCCACTCTGCACAACGAAGACTACGTCCGCAGTCGCGACATACGCATCGGCGATTTCGTGACTGTTGCCCGCGCCGGTGACGTGATCCCTCAGGTAATCGGTCCCATCATCAGCCGGCGCACGGGGGAGGAGAAGCCCTTCGTCATGCCCTCGCGGTGCCCGTCGTGCGGCGAGCCGCTTACGCGGCTGCCAGATGAGGCGGCCACGTACTGCACCAACTCAGCGTGCCCCGCTCAGCTGGCCCGGCTCCTGGAGCATTTCGCCTCCCGCGGGGCGATGGACATTGAGGGTCTGGGCGAGAAGGTGGCTCAGCAGTTGGTGAGAGCCGGCCTGGTGCAGGACGTTGGGGACCTCTACTCTCTCACCGAGGAGAAGCTTCTGCGCCTCGAGGGGTTCGCGGAGAAGAGAGCCCGGGGGCTGCTGGCCGCAATCGAGTCGTCGAAGCAGCGCCCGTTCTGGAGAGTGCTAACCGCTCTCGGGATACGTCGGGTGGGCACGGTGGTAGCTCAGGCCCTGGCGGAGCACTTCGGTTCCATTGACCGACTGGCCCGGGCCAGCGAGGGGGAGATCGAGGCGGTGCATGGCATGGGGCCTCACACTGCCGCCGCCGTGAGGGGGTGGTTCTCTCAGGAGTCCAACCGACGAGTGGTGGAGAAACTGCGCCTCGCGGGGGTACGCCTGTCGCAGGCCGGGCAGGCCCCCAGGGAGGGGCCACTGGCGGGCCTCAGCTTCGTGCTGACGGGGAGGCTCCCTGACCTGAGCCGGGCCGAAGCTAGCCGATTGATAGCCGAGGCGGGCGGCAAGGTGACCGAGAGCGTCTCGAGCCACACCGACTACTTGGTCGTGGGCGAGGATCCGGGATCCAAGCTCGACCGGGCCCGCGAGCTGGGTGTCAGCATAATTGACCAGGCGGGGCTGCGTCGGCTGTTGCGCGTTGAGGGGGATTCAGGCTGAGCCGTCGAGCTTCAGCTCGGCAGACTTGGTCACACCATTATTGGGCCTGACTGCCCCTTCCGTAGCCGGGAGCAGGCCTGCAGGGGGATCAGACATGGCTGACGGGAAGATCAGGGTGGGTGTCATCGGTGCCGGAGCGATCGCGTCTCAGGTACATATTCCGGCGTACCTGGCTGTCCCTGGGGTGGAAGTGGTGGCGGTGGCGGATCCCAAAGAGGGACGGGCGCAGGCCGTGGCGGACCGGTACGGCATACCTCAAGCTTTCACCGACTACCGCGACCTGATCGCGGGCAACGGCATCGATGCGGTGAGCATCTGTAGTCCAAACGCCTTTCATGCGGAGCAGACCATCGCTGCCTTGGAGGCGGGCCTTCACGTGCTGTGTGAAAAGCCCATGTCCGTCAGGGTCCCTGACGCCGAGGCCATGATCGGGACTGCCGCCCGGACGGGCAGAGTGCTCCTCATCGGTATGACGAACCGCTTCCGACCGGACACGGCGGCGTTGCGGAAGTACGTAGAGGATGGGCTTCTGGGAGAGATATACTATCTCAAGGCGGGGTGGCTGCGCCGAACGGGAATCCCCGGGTATGGCTCCTGGTTCACCACTAGGAAGCTCTCCGGAGGGGGCTCACTGCTGGACATTGGCGTGCACTACCTGGACCTGGCCCTGTGGGTGGCGGGATTCCCCAAGCCCGTTTCGGTGACGGGGATGACGTACGCCAAGTTCGGACCCCGGGGCATGGCCCTGGGTAACTGGGGTGCCGACATCTACCGAGAAGGGAAGCAGACCTTCGATGTAGACGATCTGGCCACGGCCTTCATCCGTTTCGAGAACGGAGCGGTGCTCACTCTGGAAGTCTCCTGGGCTGCCTATGTCAGCGAGCAGGGAGAGAACTACCTGCGCTTCCTGGGCACCGAGGGTGGCGCCGAGATCTCCTCGCGCTACGGCAAGGACTACCCGGTGCGATACTTCGGCGAGCGGCACGGGACGCAGTACGACTCCACCATCTACGTCAGTCCCGGCCAACGACCACACTGGACCGAGATCGCCCACTTCATAGCCTGCGTCCGCGGGGAGTGCGAGCCCCTCGTGCGGCACGAAGAGGCGCTTACCGTGGCCAGGATACTGAATGCCATCTATGAGTCGGCTGAGTCTGGGGAAACGGTGAAGATCGCATAGCAGACGGCGCTGGCGGCGTTGGGAGCCGGCCCACCCGGGCCGGCTCCGCGTGCGCTGGCGGTCGGGCGCAGTGAGACCGGGCTCGCCTCCGTTAGCGCTACTTCGAGGGTTCTGATACATTACCAGCATATGCAAACTGGCAAGTCTGGTGTTAGGCTCCGTCTCAACAGCCCGTGGTTGCCGGCGCTGCTGGTGGTGCTCGTCCTGCTCCAGGCGACCAACCCGGCGCTCGTCTGGCAGTACATGATGACGGGCGTCTTCCTGGCCAACGTGGTATCTGCCTACTGGGCACGAGAGCTCCGGACCCGGCTCTATGCGCAGCGACGAGTGCTGTGGTCCTGGGCCCAGGTTGGGGACTTGCTGGAAGAAGAGTTCGTCCTGGAGAATGACTCCTGGCTTCCGGTGGTCTGGGCGGAAGTGGTGGACCACTCCACCGTGCCGGGATACGAAGCGGCGCGGGTGGAGAGCGCTCCCGGCCGGGGCCGGCGGTCCTGGCGGACGCGCTCAGTGTGCCGACTGCGAGGGCACTTCCAGCTCGGCCCCTGGGAGTTACGCACGGGTGACCCCTTCGCGATCTTCGAAGTGACCCACGTGTTCGATGACGTTCGGGAAGTAGTGGTGTTTCCGCCAGTAGTGCGGGTCCCCCAACTCTCCCTACCTAGGGGCGTGGCCAGCGGAAGCTCCCGGAGCCGGGCTCGCGCCCGGGAGACCACGGTGGACGTGGCCGGGGTCCGCCAGTACGTGCCCGGGGATAGCCTCAGCCACATCCATTGGCCCACCGCGGCCCGGATGCGCGAGCTCTACGTAAAGGAGTTCGACCGCGAGCCCAGTGGCTCTCTCTGGATCTTGCTCGACCTGGACGCTCGGGTTCAGGCGGGACAGGAAGAGGAGAGCACAGCCGAGTATGGGGTGATCGTGGCCGCTTCACTGGCGCACATGGTCCTGAGGGACAACCGGCCCGTGGGCCTGTTCTGCGACGGCAACGCACGCGTGCTCATCCGACCCAACGTGGGGCTGAACCACACTTGGGGCATCATGCGGGCGCTCACTGCGGTGCAGCCTGGCGAGGGCGCCACTCTGGCGGAGGCGCTAGAAGAGTGGGCGCGGATGGCGTCGCGGGAGGCCAGCCTGGCCGTGGTCACTCCCTCTACGGATAGCTCGTGGATGGCTCCTCTCACCCGGATCGCTGCCAGGGGCCTGGTGGCCAGTGTAACCCTGGTGGACGCCTCGTCCTTCGACGGTCGCGAGCGGGGCCTATCTGGAATGATGGAAACGCTGGCGGAGCTTCGCATTCAGGCTCGCGTGGTGAGGGCGGGAATGGAGTTCGAGCACCTGGTGCCGCTCGCTTACCGCGGAGTGCCTCGGTTCCGGGTGGGTGCGACCGGGAAGGCTTACCTCGTTACGGGCCCGGCGCCGGCGAACCCATGACGGCCCTCGATCTCCCCTTCCGGTCTGCCGCGCAGAGGGGACCCCGTTCGGTGACCTCTCGCTCGGGTGATGTTCTCTCTCTCGTTCTGGTGTTGGCGCTGGCGTACTGTGCCGCTGGGGCCATCGATGAAGTAGGCTGGGCGGAGGGCACCGGCTTCCTCATCTGGGATGCACTTCTGGCGGTACTGCTGGCTTACGTCCTGGCTCTATCCCCCTTGCCCGGATGGATGGCTGCGCCCATAGCGGTGGTACTTGGTCTTGAGTTGATCCTGATCACCGTGGGAGGGCTCTGGCCGCCGCTTGCCTACGTGCGTTTGGACTTGGCTCAAATTGGTGGTTGGTGGGAGGCTCTGCGGTGGGGGCAGTGGCAGGGCTTGGGCCCGCCGGCTCCGGAGACGCTCGCCTACGTAGAGCGACAACTGGCGGGCATGTTCTACCGGGTCTGGGTGTGGTTCTGGCGAGCCTACTTTGGCCAGCAGAACGCAGACCGCCAGGTATGGCTCCTGCTGGTTTCCGTAGGGCTCTACTCCGTCACCCTCTTCGCTAGTTGGCAGGTATTCCGGCAGTGGCGGGCCTCGCTGGGGATGGCGGTGCTAGGTGCGGCTCTGAGCATCAACAGCTTCCTGGCTTCCCAGCGCCCCACCTGGGCCC
>JABLXR010000058.1 GCA_013178015.1 Anaerolineae bacterium | reverse complement strand
CGTCATTGGGCTGCTGCGCCTAGCTGGCTTCACCAACCTCGCCGCTGCCCGCCGCTACTGCGCTGCTCACCTGGCCTACGCCCTTGCCCTCCTCACCTCCTCACCGCAAACATGAGAAAGCCCTACTCTTCCACGGCTAGGCCCTGGGCAGCGGCTGGCCTCCATGCTAATCTCCACCATGGAGGGTTCTGGTCCTACAGGTCGCCGGGCGGGGTTCCGGGACCGGGGCCGACATGCCGCTACTGCCGGAAGAAGTCTGAGCTCTGAAGGCGTTGGCGTTGGGAAGGGATGTTGGAGGACGAGCAGTGAACCTCTATCACCTGCCGCCGGGAGATAGAGCACCGGATATCGTGAACGTGGTGGTGGAGATCCCCGCCGGCACCCGCAACAAGGTCGAGTACGATCCTGTCTACGGCGTGTTTCGAGTGGATCGAGTGCTGCATTCTCCCATGCACTACCCGGGCGACTACGGCTTCATCCCCGGCACGCTTTCGCCCGATGGCGACGCGCTGGATGCCCTGGTGCTGGTGACCGAAGCCACTTTCACCGGATGCCTCCTTTCCTCTCGGCCAATCGGGATTCTGGAGATGCTGGATGAGGGAAGGCGAGACCAGAAGATCCTGGCAGTGCCCGAGGCCGATCCTCGGTTCGACGAGGTCCTGTCTTTGGACCAGTTGGGCCGCCACCTGCTCCTGGAGGTCGAGTTCTTCTTCAGCGTCTACAAGCAGCTGGAGGGCAAGGAGACGGCCATCTGGGGATGGGAGCCGGTGGAAGCCGCGCGTGCGGCCATCGCAGAGGCGGCCCGAGCCTTCGCCGAGAAGCACCGACCTGCGAGTGCCGTGCCCGGCCAGAGGCCCTAGAACTCGGGGTTGCCCCCTGGTGTCATGAACGGCACCCGGCGCTCCTCCACCCTAGGGCCGCACGCGAAGGACCGTACCTCGATCCTGGGCGCGGGTGCATCTCGGTAATGCGGCGACGGCTCTCAAGGTGCCCGAACGCCCCGGACGCCCAGACGAGCCAATCTCCAGCGTGCTTCCTCGTGGGCCGATCTGCTGCCCGCCCACCATCACCGGCGGGGGCGAACCTCTTCTGCACCCGTGGCCCCGCAGCTACTCGGTGGACAGGGCGAATGCGAGATTCGCCCCTGCTCAGGGATGACAGATGTGCGGCGCCGTTGCCGCGATTCGCCCCAGAAACTGAGATGCACCACCCCTGTGGCTCTTCAAATCGGTCTTCTCAGCATATTGACAATCGCCTGAACCTGTGGTAGCCTATTCTTGCCATCGGGGAGCAGTATAGAACCGATGGTAGGGAGCCTCAGAGAGTCGAGTACACCCGACCGGAGGACTCCGACCGACAACGAACCGAAGCTGGTCATCACTTCTCAGTAGCATCCTACGGGTTGCCGAAAAGCCCCCGCAGGGTGAGAAGGGAAGGGTGTCCGGCCCTCAGTCCCACCCAAGGCGGTCCCGGGAAACCGGCACAGGCCAAGGGAGGAAAAGGTGGTCGGAGAGCAGTCAGGCTCATCGGCGAAAGCCGATCCACCTGACTGGGAGCCAGCGTAGGGTTTCCCCGTGAGGGGATAGGTAGGCCGGAGAGAAACCGGAGAGGTAGAAAGTCTAGCTGGGGTTCCCTTTTCTCTAGGCGGGTGGTGCCTAGTGGTGAGTGAGGCAAGACGCCAGGCACTACCCGCTATTCGGCTTTGTAGGTGCACTCCCGGGCGGCGCGGGCGTAGGCATGCAAGTTCTCTTCGCCCGTGTCGAAGAAGTGATCCGAAGGCGAGATGATGTAGCCTCCACCCGGGCCCAGGGCCTGGAAGAGGCGGTGCACTTCGGCCCGGATCTGGGCCGGGCTGCCATCGGTCAGCACGTTGAACTGGTCCAGGCCGCCGATGAGGGCCACGCGCTGGCCGATGCGGCGCTTCACCTCCGCCGCGTCCACGTCTCCCCCCACACCAGGTGGCGCCAGCGTCTCGGCGGCGTCGCAGCCATTCTCCACGATGAGCTCCAGTATGGGCATCATGCCTCCGCAGGTGTGGTAGACCACCCGGTGGCCAACGGCGTGGAGGGCATCGTGGATCTCGCGGTCGTAGGGAAGGCAGAACTCTCGGAAGATGGTGGGAGAAATCACGGTGGAGGAGGCCGCGCCCCCTCCCGTCTCTATCAGGTCGAGGGGCAGACCGGCGAGGCTCTCCTCCACGTATTGGAGCTTCTTATCCGTCAGCGCGCGCAGTAGCTGGTGTACCCAGTCAGGGTCGTCGTAAGTGGCCATTATCATGTTCTGGGTGCCATGGAGCTGACAGGCGTGCTGCCAGGGTCCCCCCTGGTCCCCGAAGACGAAGCCCCGCAGGATGCCGTCCTGCCCCAGCTCCTCGTAGGTTGCTGCCACCGGCTCCGGTGCCAGCAGCGGCGTAGGCATGTAGTCCCGCACCAGTTCCATGTCCTCGGGATGCTTGATGATGGGCTCCACCACCCACTCGGTGCGCTCGTCGGCCTCCAGGAGCTGCGTCAGCGTGCCTTTCGGGGTCTCGATGCGGACCTCGGTGACCCGGTTGCCCGCCTCATTGGTGTGAGCCCGCGAGGTCACCCGCCACTGAGCGGTGCCGGTGCGGCTGTGGTGAACGGGAGCGACGATGGCGGCATCGAGCCCGAAGCGGCGGAAGGCGTCCAGGGCGGAGATGCCGCCGAGGTAGTGGGCGAGGTGGTAAGGCTGCCACTGATGCACCGAGGCGGGCAGGCGATCGGGCACGTCCAGAGCCAGCGCCGCCAGCATTCGTTCCTTGGGCGTCATTGCCTTAGCCATGGGCACTCCTCTCCCGGTCCTGCGTGGGGCCGAAGGCTGCCGGAGCAACCTCACGCGGCAGCGGCGATCAGGGCAGGAGCCCGCCGCCTGCAGCACACCCTGCCCCGTGGCCAGTCCCCTGGGCGCAGTATGGCTCACTTCGCGCTTGCAGAGCCATCTTGCCTACCCCAGGCTTTTCGGTCAAGCTGAACCAGAGCGTGCGTTCTGCTAGTGTCACAGCCGGGCGTCAGGGAGGCTGAAGCTTGCCGGGAAAACGGGCGGTCCTTTTCGACCTGGGGGGAACGCTGGTGGAGTATTACCGCCGCGAGGAGTTCCCTCAGGTGCTGCGGGAGGCGCTGGGTGAGGTGGGGGTTCGCCTGCGCGCCCGCGGCCTGCAAGTACCACCGCCCGATCGGCTGTGGCGTCAGGCCGAGGCGGAGGATCACGAGTCGTCCGACTTCCGCGTGCGTCCGCTGGCACACCGCCTGCGGCGTATCTACGAGCTGCCCGAAGAGCATGGCGGTGCGGAGCTGCTGGACGAGGCATGCCGTGGCTTCCTGGCGCCGATCTTCGCCCGAGCGAGGCTGTACCAGGACGCGTTGCCGGTGCTGCGGGAACTGCGGGCCCGCGGGGTGCGCACCGGGATTGTCTCCAACACTCCCTGGGGCAGCCCGGCCGGACCGTGGCACGAAGAAGTCAGGCGGCTCGGGCTAGCTGATGTCACGGAGGCGGTCATCTTCTGCGCCGAAGTGGGCTGGCGCAAACCGGCGAGGGATATCTTCCTTGTGGCTCTAGGACGTCTGGGAGTAGAAGCACAGCACGCTCTCTTCGTGGGTGATGATCCGCGCTGGGACTTGGCCGGTCCCCGAGCGTTGGGCATGGAGGCGATCCTGTTGGATCGGACCGGCGCTTTCCTGGAGCTGGAGGAGGCGAGGGTGACAGGGCTCGAGGGAGTCCTCAGGCTGGTATAGCCTGCGACCGATAGGGAGCAAGCCTCCAGGTTAGGGGAGGGCAGCTGCTCCAGACAGGGTGCCGGCGATCGCGGCCGTCCCTGGCGGGATGCTGAGCTCCGTTGCCCGCCGATGCTCTAGATCAAAGGGGTGACTTGTGCTATTCTCGCCCTTGTATCTGGTGTGTACTGCGGCGACCACCATCTAGTCACGGTGTTGCTGGGTCGTAAGGAGAGAGGTCATGGCTACCTTCCGCGATCGGTCTCACGCTGGCCGAGTCCTCGCTGCCAAGCTGGAGCAGTACGCCGGTCGGGATGATGTGCTGGTGCTAGGTCTGCCGCGGGGTGGCGTTCCAGTGGCTTTCGAGGTAGCGAAGGCACTGGGCGCTCCTCTGGACGTCTACATCGTGCGCAAGCTCGGAGTGCCTGGCCAGGAGGAACTGGCCCTGGGGGCCATCGCCTCGGGGGGAGTGCGGGTGTTCAATGACGAGGTGGTGCGTGCGGTGGGCGTCACCCGGAGCGAGATCGAGGAGATTGTGGCTCGCGAGCAGAGAGAGTTAGTGAGGCGGGAGCGCCTGTACCGCGGGGAGCGCCCGGAGCCTGACGTTGCCGACCGCGTCGTGATACTGGTGGACGATGGGCTGGCGACAGGTGCCACGATGCGGGCCGCGGTGACGGCGCTGCGACAGCTGGGGCCCAAGAAGCTGGTGGTGGCAGTGCCCACGGCGCCACCGGAGACCTGTGAGGAACTGGCTTCCCAGGTGGACGAGATAGTGTGCGCCATCACGCCGGTGCCCTTCTACGGTGTCGGCTTGTGGTACGATGAGTTCCCCCAGACCGCCGACCAGGAAGTGCGTGACCTTCTAGAAGAGGCGGCTCGCTCAAGAACAAGAGACTGACCGACCCACGGCGCAGCGCAAGTCTGGCTCAAGCTGCTCGTCGTGGACGAGGCTGGCGACTCAAGGCTCGGCTACTCGGCGGTGTTCCCGGAGGAGACTCGCTGGTGGATAGGATATCGAGGCGACGAGACGAAGAGGAAGTGGTAAAGGTAGAGACGGAGTCGGTCATCCTCGAGGGCGAGTTGGAGGTGCCCGAAGGGGCGGAGGGGGTGGTACTCTTCGCTCACGGATCGGGCAGCGGGCGACACAGCCCCCGGAACCAGCACGTCGCTCGGGAGCTGCGGGCAGGAGGGTTGGCCACTCTGCTCATGGACTTGCTCACCCGGGAGGAGGAGGCGGTGGACATGCGCACCCACCACCTCCGTTTCGACATAGAGCTGCTGGCCGGGCGGCTGGTGGACGCCACCGATTGGCTGCGGGATAACCCGGAGACCGCTGGCCTCAACATCGGCTACTTCGGGGCCAGCACCGGAGCAGCCGCGGCACTGGTGGCGGCCACCAGGCGCCCAAATGACGTCAAGGCCATTGTTTCCCGCGGCGGGCGTCCGGATCTGGCCAAGGATTACCTGGCTGATGTGAAGGCGCCCACGCTGTTGATCGTGGGCGGTAATGACCTGCTGGTGATCAACTTCAACCAGGCGGCCATGTCCCGCATGCGCACCGAGCGGCGCCTGGAGCTGATCCCCGGTGCCGGGCACCTGTTCGAGGAGCCGGGAGCGCTGCAGGAGGTTGCCCGGCTGGCTCGGGACTGGTTCGTGCGGTACTTGACCTCGGGCGAGCCCAGCTCCTAGCGCGGCCGTCTGGAGGCGGAGTTGGGCCAAGGGCATCATCACGGCCATGAGCACCGTCAGGACAGCCAACGGCGGCTGACGCTGGCACTGACGTTCACCGGCTCCATATTCCTGGCAGAGCTGGTGGGCGGGTTGGTAACGGGCAGCCTGGCGCTGCTCTCCGATGCTGCTCACATGTTCCTCGATGTTCTGGCCCTGGTCATGAGCTACTTCGCCATCCGCATCGCCACCCGCCCCGCCGACGTGGGTCATACTTACGGCTACCATCGGGTTCAGGCGGTGTCCGCCCTCGCTAACGCTGGTACCCTAGTGCTAGTGGCATTCGGGATCTTCCGCGAGGCTTGGCACCGGCTGTCGGAGCCGCCGGAGATAGCGGTGGGGCCGATGCTGGCGGTCGCCACCCTGGGGCTGGTAGCCAACGCCGCGTCCGCCCTGGTGCTGCATGGGCACGAGGAAGAGGACATCAACGTGCGCGGCGCCTTCCTGCACGTCCTGGGCGACGGCCTGGCCTCGGTGGGGGTCATCGCTGCCGGTCTGATCATCTTGTTCACGGGGCGGACGGAGGCGGACGCCGTAGTAAGCGTGCTCATCGGGGGGATCGTAGCTTACAGCTCTATCGGGCTCCTGCGCCGTTCCCTGCATGTTCTGACCGAGGGGACCCCCGAGGGCATCTCGGTGGACGAGATCGTGGCAGCCATGCGGGACACTCCGGGGGTGACCGAGGTGCACGACCTGCACGCCTGGTCGCTAGGACCCGGATTCAGCGCCCTCAGCGCCCACGTGGTGGTCAGTGCTGCCTCTCTGCCCGAGGTTCAGGAGATCATGTTTCGGCTGCGCACCTTGCTGCGCGATCGCTTCGACATCGAGCACCGTACCATCCAGGTGGAGTGGACCAACTGCGGCCAGGGCGAGCTGACCTGCTACATCCCCGAGCTTCCTCCGGCGACGGACGCCGAGCAGCCTTCGGAGTAGGCTCTCCGTCCCTGCCCAGGGCTCTTGGGGGAATGGAACGCTGATGTATGCAGATGGTACGCTGATTCCCGCTGATCCTCTTGATGGATCCCTTCTTGAGGATCAGACGGGACCGGTGTACTGCCTCCCCGCGGGTATCTCGGCATGGGCTTTACAGAGATCGGTCCAGAGCTTCCGGGTTGTCTCTCGCCCACTGACGGAGAGCTCCGGCAACCTGCTCCACGTCGCCCAGACGCTCGGCGCAGATCTGGTAGAGTTCTTCCTCGCCGATCTCGTGGTAGTAGTGCACCAAGCGGTTGCGATAGCCAGCCAGAAGTCTCAACAGAACTGCCTCCCGCTCCAACAGAACGCCCCGCTCCTGTAGCTGCTGGGCGATCTCCTTGTATTCGCTGACTCCCTGGCCAAAGCGCTTGGCAGCGATATGCCGCCCTAGGTCCAGCAGAGCCTCGAGCGCCCTTCGCAGACAGGACTCCGCTGCCCATACGTTGCGCCGGTCGGAGAAGAAAGCATCACGATCTTCTAGGGGGAGTGCCCGTATCTCGCTGAGCATCTTGCATACCCACGCCAGCCGATCGGCTACGATACGCGCCGACGCTTTGCCCTCAGTCACGATGCCTCTCCCAACAGGAGAGCTATGCGCTCTCGCTCCAAAGGGGCCAGGTCGCCGGCCCGACGCAGAACATAGAGCTCGTACTCATCGGCGCAATAAGCGTCCTCGGCGTAGAGACGCTCCCCACGGATCACATTGACGGCTAGGAAGGGGTCGGCCTCGTGCAGCAGCACGAGATCAACCCGACTGACACCCAGCAGATCCTCGAGGGCTATCTGCAGCCGGACCCTGTCCCACGCCGAGGCAAGGGACCCTGGACGGGCCTTCACGCCGATGTCTACGTCCGAGCCAGACGGAGGCAGGGCCGACAGGACGCCGGCAAGCCACTGCTGCACCTGGTGGGCGCGGCTGCCGAAGACGTAGAGGGCTTGTACGCCGCTGCGGCGACAGAGCTCGGCCAGGGTTGACATTCGATCGCCGGCGCCATCTTGAGCCATGTTGCCCTCCCCCAGCGGCATTATCCCGTGTGCTAGCTGTTGCGGCAACCGGTCACACGGGAATGGAACGCTGATGCACGCATATAGGGCGCCGATTCCCGCCGATTTCGCTGGCGAATCCCTTCTTCAGGGCCGGCGGGGGTCAGCGCGCCATCGGGCTGGCTCAGCGTGCTTGCCCCCTGGTCCTGGGCCGGCCCAGAGACCGTGGTGTCCGGACGCAGTAGTCCCGGTACTCGTCGTCGAATGCCCTCTCGAGGTGTTCTTTCTCTACCCGCGCCATCGGGTGAGCCATGACCGGCCACCCGTGCCCCCGATCCTGAGTTCATGCTCCCACTCTGGTACCAACCACCGAGCTAGGAGGCCGTCTTGGGCAGGGGGTCAGCGACCGAGACACCCTGGGCTGCCAGCTCACTCACGTTCTTGGTGTAGACCGGGCAATGCTCTTGCTCCGCCAGAGCAGCCAGGTAAGCGTCAACGAAGGCAAGTCGGGGGCTGTCGCGCCACCGTTCCACAGCAGAGACCAGCAACCCCTTCTGAGCGACGATCCCCTGCCAGGCCAGCACCGACAGCAGGTACTCCGCTATCTCGAAGCGAGTCATCCCCTTGCGATAGTGAGGCAGGGCGTAGGACAACTGGTGCACGACGACCGGCTCCAGCTGTGCCGTTACTTCTCCTCTCTGTATAGCCTCCAGGAAGCAGAGGCACTCCTCCGCGTGGGCGTCGCGCGTCAGCGCATGGATGAAGACGTTCGTGTCTACGAGGCCGGGCGGATCCTCACTCACCGAGGACCTCTCTGGCGGCAGCAGCCTGCCAAGCTTCGCGGTCGGCCGTCTCGTCCACGGGCCCCTCGATGAGGTAGCGCTCTCGTAGCTCGCGGGGGCTCAGCCGGGGAAGCACTCTGAACTGCACCAATCCTGGACCGAGCACCTCCACGTTGAGGGCGTCTCCGGCTTCTATCCCCGCTTCTCGGCGCACCTGGCGCGGCAGAGTGACCTGGCCACGCGAAAGCACCCTTACTACAGCCATGACTGTTCTCTCCAGCAGCAGTTCGTCTTGAGTTTACCGGGGACACGGCCCGTCGTCAATCGTTAGGGGATTGTATGCAAGAGGCCAAGTGACATACACAATGCAATCTGTCTGAAGCACGATGAACGGCGGTCTCGGCGGTGCGGAGCTCGGTGAGCCTCAGGCTTGACCGGCCCTAGCCAGGCGTACGCGGAACCGGCCGGACCCAATCCTCGCTGCTTTGACTCACTCTGCGGCGCAGGATAGTATTGCCCCCGGCGTAGTGGTCAGTCAGTTCGTTCGTGTTTCATGGTCTGAAGGGGATGTAAGATGACGTTTGGTTTCTACGTTCGACTGGTTGCACTTCTGGCCGCGCTGCTGGTCCTGTCCCTCTCCGCCTGCCAAGCTGCCCCCGAGGCTCCTACCGATACCCCGGCCGCCGCGGGACCGTCCGTGCCATCGCTGGAGAGCACCCCGGCAGAGGCTGCCTCTCCCACTCCGGTGCCCCGGCCCACGCCGACCGAGATCCCCTCTCCCGCGCCCGAGCCCACCGAGGGGGCAACCGCCACCAACGAGCCCGAGCCCACGTCGGTCTCAGCGCAGCAGCCTGTGCCCGCCCCGGCCGTACCGCCTGCTGACGCAGCCACGGCTCGCATATCTGTGCCCCCCGGGTTCCACATCACCATCTTCGCCGACAACCTGCCCTCGGCCCGGTTCATGGCCTTCGGCCCGGACGGCGCCCTGTACGTCAGCCTCATGGCCTCGGGCCGGATCGCCCGCCTGCCCGATGACGATGGTGACGGGCGGGCCGACGCCGTCCAGGTGGCCGCCGAGGGGCTGCGCCTTCCCCACGGCCTGGAGTGGCGCGATGGCTGGCTCTACGTGGCCCAACTGGACCGCCTGGAGCGGCTCGCCGACGAGGACGGCGACGGGGTCCTGGAGAGGCGCGAGCTGGTGACGGGCAATCTGCCCGGCGGAGGTGGCCACCGCACTCGCACCGTCCGCTTCGGCCCGGACGGCCTGATCTACGTGGCCGCCGGCTCCTCCTGCAATGTGTGTGTAGAGGAGGATCCCCGCCGGGCTGCCATCCTGCGCTTCAACCCGGACGGCAGCATCCCCGAGGACAACCCCTTCGCGGACGATCCCGACCCGCGGCGGCAGGCGGTTTGGGCCGAAGGGCTACGCAACAGCGTGGGCTTCCTGTTCCTGCCCGACGGCCGGCTGTGGGCCAACCACAACGGCAGCGACGGGCTGGGCGACGACTTGCCCCCGGAGGAGATCGTGGTCGAGGTGGAGGGTGGCCGTCACTACGGCTGGCCCTACTGCTACACTCCGGGGCTGGGGCCCAACCTGCCCCCGGACCAGCGGGCCGAGGTGCGCGACGAGCGTGTGGCCCTGCCCGAGGGCTTCGATTGCTCCCAGGCCGTGCCCGCCCTCTTCACCGACCTGGCCCATTCGGCCCCTCTCGGGATCACGCGGGTGGAGAGTGCCAACTTCCCGGACGAGTACCAGGGCGATCTGCTGGTAGGGTACCATGGTTCCTGGAACACCACGCCCGCCAACGTCCGGGACTGCAAGGTGCGCCGCATCGTGGTGGAGGAGGGGATGCCGGTGGACGCCCAGGACTTCGCCACCGGCTGGCGGGCTGAGGGCCAGCCGTGCGGGAGCAGTGCTTCGTTCGGCCGGCCGGTAGACGTCATCTTCGGCCCCGACGGAGCCCTGTACATCTCCGACGACCATGGCAATCGCGTGTATCGGGTCGTGTACGTGGGTCAGTGAGCCGTATGGAACGCTGATGACGCCGATGCTACGCTGATTTCCCCTGGTGCAAGGGAGCTGTTCTGTCCTTCTCAGATCAGCGTTGATCCGACCTGAGAACAGCCAGTAGAGGCGGACGCCTCTGTCCACCCGAGGGCAGAAAAGGGGGATCTGCCCCTACGACACTGTTCTCGTTCTCTGTGGTGTCCCGCGGGGCAAGAGCTCTGCGTCGTACCAGCGCTCTCAGCGTCCCGTCTGATCGCCGATGACGCCGCGGAGGACGCCACCGGCGGCGGCCAGGCGGCGACGCGCCTCTTCGGGCGAAAGGCCGAGGAGGCCCACCACGATGGCGGTCTTGACCTCGTTGCCGGTGCGATCGAGCAGAGCCTCGGCTTCGGCTGGCTCGAGGCCGGTGACCTGGGACACGATGTTCCGCGCCCGGCGGGCCAGCTTGGCGTTCGTGACTTGCACATCCACCATCAGATTGCCATACACCTTGCCCATCCGGATCATGGCGGCGGTGCTGATGGTATTGAGCACCATCTTCTGGGCCGTGCCCGCCTTCATGCGGGTGGACCCGGTGATCACCTCCGGGCCCACCAAGACGGCGATGGGGATGTCCACCGCCTCCAGGAGAGGAGCGGAGGCGTTGCAGCAGACCCCCACCGTGACCGCTCCCACCTCTCGAGCCGCCTCGACTGCTCCCAGCACGTAGGGAGTGGTGCCGCTGGCGGCCAGACCGACGACCACGTCGCCTGCCCGTACCCCCGCCTCCACTAGGTCCCGGCGCCCCCAGTCCGCCCGGTCTTCCGCCCCCTCGATGGAGCGGGTGAGGGCCTCGGTTCCGCCGGCTATCAGCGGCACTACCAGGTCGGGTGGGGCGCCGAAGGTGGGCACCAGTTCTACGGCATCCAGCACCGCCAGTCGGCCGCTGGTGCCCGCGCCCACGTAGAAGACCCGGCCACCCGACCGCAGGCAGTCCACCACGACATCGACCGCTCGGGCGATCTGGGGCAGGGCCTCGGCCACCGCGGGCGCCACCCGGGCGTCCTCCTCGTTGATGAGGCGTACCACGTCCAGGGTGGGCAGGGCGTCTATATGCTCGGTTCGCGGGTTCCTGCTCTCCGTCAGCATGCTGCTCTCTCCCCGTTCCCGGTGCCCTTTCTGGGGCACCAAGATACACCTTGAGAGCGCGTGAGGGGAAGCCCGCGCTGCCGCATCCGCTCTCCGGCGACGGTGGCGGAGCCCGTCGCCCTACCGCGACCTCACCGCCGGGGCTGTCGGTTCGGTCAGTACCCGGGGAAGTAGTCGCGCTTGATGCGATCGCGAGTCAGGCCCAGGTCGAGCAGCACGGTCTCGATGGCAATCACCGACGGGGGAGAGCCGCAGACGAAGAAGAGCCGGTCGTCGTAGTCGGGGATCTCCTCGCGGATCATGCGCTGGTCAATCAGTCCCGTGCGTCCCAGCCATCCGTCGGGCACATGAGGCCCGGTTATGGTGTACACCGTCTTCAGCCCGAAACCGCGCTCGCCCTCGGCGAACACCTCCCGGAAGATGAAGTCCTCGACGGCCCACTCACCGTAGATCAGGCTCGTGGGTCGTGAGAGGCCCGTGTCCACCATGTACTTCACCATGCTGCGATACGGGGTGATGCCGATGCCGGCGGCGAGGAGGGCACAAGGAACCGCCGGATCGTCGGGCAACACGAGGGTGCCACGGACCATGGTCACGGCCATGCGGTCTCCCGGCTCGAGGGCGGTCAGGGCACGCTTGAAGGTGCTATGAGGCTCGGGGATCTTGGTGGTGATCATGATGCCCTCTTCGGTGGGCGAGGAGGAGATGGTGAAGAGGCGGCGGATGCCGCGCTCGTCCGGGTCCGCGTGAGGCAGCACCACCTGGATGTACTGGCCGGGGACGAAGTCTATCTCCGGTTCATCGCGAAACCAGAAGCTCATGGTGTAGGGAGCGATGTGCTCCCTGTGCAGGAGAGTGAGGGTAGAGACCCGCTTGTCGGTAGGGACCGTGGTGGACACTGACTGTGACATCCTGCCCATGAACAAACCGTCGCTAACGTTGCCGCCACCAGTATAATACACGTGCTGGGCGAGGGCTCAAGGGCGGAGGCGACGGCATGCAGGTGCATGGGATCAGCATAGATGAGGCAGCTCTGGCCGACGTCTGCCGGCTACTGGGTGGAAGAGCTGTCGGCTTTCGGGTCGGTGCTGCGCGCCGACTTCCGTGCGGACAGCGACGTCGACCTGCTGGTGGAGTTCGAGCCCAGAGCGACCATCGGGTCCCTGGCTCTGGCGGGGCCCCAGAGGGAGTTGTCCGTGCTCTTGGGGCGCAGGGTTGACTCATCCCGAAGCTGGGCCTGAAGCCGATGATCAGGGAAGACGTACTGGCCCAGGCTCGGGTGGCTCTACCGCAGCCGTTCTGGCAACGCCATCTGCGGCGTAGGCTCGGCCCTCTAGCTTGGCCCGGGCAGGGGCACCTCGCAGCGGCAGGTGGCCAGGTGAAAGACGTGCCAGGAGCTGGCACCGGCCTAGCGCACGGTGAAGGCACCCACTCGCTCCATGCCCGGGCCCGCCTCGCGCCGCTCGCTGTCCATGCTCGCCGAGGGCTCAGCTACCCTAGGGGCGATCGGCTCGGTTCTTGGCTGAGACTTCCTGCGCTCTCTCCCCTGTCAGCCTGCGAGCCGCCACCGGCGCCAGGCGAATGGTGGCATTGGGGTCCAGCCCTTCCTTCATTGCCGCCACGAGCATGCCCGGCACCCACTGGTCGACCTTCTGAAGTGATGGTCCAGGGGATGCCCCCAGCTCGCCTGCCCAGTAGGAGGCGATCTCCACCTCGCCCACGGCGAGCCCGGTTGATAGGCCGGCCGACGCTGTGGCAATATGGCGGCAACCCGCTTCGGCCCTTCGAGGAGGCAGACTTGACCCAGAGCGACATCCCCCGACCGGAGTATCCCCGTCCCCAAATGGTCCGGCCCGACTGGATGAACCTGAATGGGGTATGGCAGTTCGAGATGGACCCCGGACGGAGCGGGCGCGACCGCGGGCTGCCTCAGACCGAACGCCTGAGGGGCGAGATACTGGTGCCCTTCTGCCCTGAGAGCCGCCTATCCGGCATCGCCCATACGGACTTCATCCCTGCCGTGTGGTACCGACGGGAGTTCGACCTCCCCGAGACTTGGGAGGACCGACGCATTCTGCTCCACTTCGGCGCCGTGGACTACGATGCCTGGGTGTACGTCAACGGTCGGGAGGCGGGCCGACACCGCGGAGGATACGCCTCCTTCGCCCTCGACGTAACCGACCACCTAGAGCGCGGTCGCAACGTCGTCACCGTCTACGCCGAAGACGACTCCCGCTCGCCCCTGCAGCCTCGGGGAAAGCAGTCCGACCGCTATCACTCCTATCGCTGCCTCTACACTCGCACCACCGGCATCTGGCAGACGGTGTGGCTGGAGGCGGTGCCCGAGGTCTACATCGCGTCGCTGCGTCTGACCCCCCTGTTGGAGCAGGGGGCGCTGCTAGTGCAGGCCCGGCTGGCCGGGGAGTCGCGCGACCTGTGGTTGGGGGCCGAGGCGCGGGCCGAAGGTGAGATGGTGGGCGAGGCTCGTTGTCTGACCTCAGCCGGGTGGGGCGCCTGTATGGTGCCCTTGGCGGACGTACGGGCCTGGTCGCCTCAAGACCCCTTCCTCTACCAGCTGTCCATCACCCTGGGGTGCGAGGAGCAGACTCTGGACCGGGTGGAATCCTACTTCGGCCTGCGCTCCTTCGGTGTGTGCGAGGGCGCGGTGCTGCTCAATGGTCGGCCCTTCTTCCAGCGGCTGGTGCTGGATCAGGGCTTCTACCCCGACGGCATCTACACCGCGCCCAGCGAGGAGGCGCTGCGGCGAGACATCGTGCTCTCACAGTCGCTGGGGTTCAATGGCGCCCGGCTGCACCAGAAGGTGTTCGAACCGCGCTTCCTCTATTGGGCCGATCGACTGGGCTACCTGGTGTGGGGCGAGTTCCCCAATTGGGGGCTGGATCACTCCCATCCCGCGGCGCTGGAGAGAGTCCTGGCCGAGTGGCCCGCCGTGGTGGAGCGGGACTACAGCCACCCCAGCGTCATCGGGTGGTGCCCCTTCAATGAGACGCCTGCCAACCAGAACCCCGAGCTTGTCCGTACCGTCTATCGCGTCACCAAGGCGCTGGACCCGACCCGCCCCGTGATTGACACCAGCGGCTACGTGCACGTGGAGACGGACATGTGGGACGTGCACGACTACGCCCACGGCATCACCCCGGAGCAGTTCGCCGCCCGGTATGACGCCTTCGCCCGGGGAGAGAAGCCCTGGCGCAACTCCCCTCAGCACGAACCAGAGTGGGAAGGCCAGCCCTACTGGGTGAGCGAGTACGGAGGCATCTGGTGGAACCCGGGCCAGGTGGATCAGGAAGCCTGGGGCTATGGCGATCGGCCCCGGTCGGTGGAGGAGTTCGTGAGCCGCTACCGGACGCTCACCCAGTCTCTTCTGCGCAATCCGCGGGTCTGGGGCTTCTGCTACACCCAACTGACCGACGTCGAGCAGGAGGTCAACGGCCTCTACTACTACGATCGGTCGCCCAAGTTCACCGACGAGGTGATGCAGCGGATCCGGGGGATCAACTGCGGAAAGGCGGCGGTGGAGGAGTGAGGCAAGGGGTGAGTGCATGGCACGAAACGGCACCAGACGCTCCGACGCCGAGGCGCTTCGGATGCGCCGGCTGTGCATTCGGGCACGCCTGACCCATCTGCGCCGGCGAATCGAGAGGCGATCGGGGCTGTACCAAGGGGACCTGGTTGCGAAGGCGCGGGAAGAGCGTGCGCAGGAGATGGAGCGTGTCGCCCGGGGGGAGTGAGAAGCGGCAGCTAGGTTAGTCGCCCAGGCGGGAATCCCCCGGTCGCCGGACCCTGTCCATCACGGCGTCGGCCAGGTTGCGAGTATCGGCGGGGCGGGCGGGGACGATAACCCTCAGAGCCTGCCGCACCAGGCTCACCGTGACGGGCGTCTCCCCGATGCCCTCACCGTCTCCCTGGACTACGGCGGGAGGGCGAGCTTGGATGGTTACCGAGCGAGTCGCCTCGTAGACCCGCACCCTAGGGTCCCCTCGTTCCAGCCCCCAGACCAGGACCCAAGCCAGGATGGCGTAGTCCAGAAGCGTGCGAGCGCGGATGACGTACACGCCCAGGCGGCCGTCATCCAGCTGAGTAGCCAGGCCGGGGCGCACCAGGGAATGGACGGGCGTGGTGCCATTGACCACCAGAACGTCCGATCCGCGGCTGCTCACGTAACGCCCATCTATCTCCAGGAAGAACCGACGGGGCTGGAAGCCGGCCAGAGCGCGCAAGGCGGTGATGACGTAGGCCACGATTCCGTACCGGTGCTTGCTCTCCCCGGTGGTATCCCGCATGGCCTGGCCGCTGAGCCCAGCGCTGACGTTCAGGCAGTAATACCTTTCCCCCACCTTCATGAGGTCTATGGCTCGCACCTGGTGCGCGCCGGCAATGAGGGCGCAGGCCCGGTCCAGCGAGAGCGGCAAGCCCAGCTCTCGGGCCATGCTGTTCCCTGTCCCCACCGGCAAGATGGCCAGAGGTACCCGAGTGCCGACCAGGCCGTTCGCCGCTGCTGACACGGTGCCATCGCCCCCGGCGGCCGCCACCGCATGACAGCCTTCCTCGACTGCCTGTCTCACTACCGGCACCAGGTCCTCGCTGCCCGTCACCTCATAGATGTCGCACAGCCACTGCGGTGGCCTGAGATGGGCGCGCAGCGCCTGGCGCACGGCGGCAGGGTCGGCGTGGCCGCCCCTGGGGTTGAGGACCACGAACAGCTTGCGCTGGGAGAGCGACGAACCTTCCAAGTGCGACTCCTTGCCTAAAGTGATAATCTAGCACAGCTGGCGGCGGCTGTCGCCACGGAGGGTATGGAATGCTGATGAGAGGCTGAACTACGCTGATCCCTGTAGTGTCTCCTCCTGATCAGCGTGGATCGGCGTATTGTCGGCGGCATCAGCGTTCGATTCTCTCTGGAGCGCGGCTGCACGAGCAGGAGTGACATATGGACCCCATATGGCTCGAGTGGGCCAAGAGGCTACAGGCTATTGCGCAGGACGCTCTGGCCTATTGCGCCAACCCCTTCGACCGGGAACGTTTCGAGCAGGTGCGTCAGATAGCAGTGGAGATCGTCTCCCGCTATGCCGACGCGCCGGAGGAGCGGGTGCGAGAGCTATTCGCGGGCGAGGAGGGGTACGCCACCCCCAAGGTGGACCTGCGGGGAGTGGTCTTTCAAGACGAACGCATATTGCTGGTGCGAGAGAGGCGAGACATGCGCTGGACGCTACCCGGTGGGTGGGCCGACGTGGGCGACTCACCCTCGGAAGGGGTCGAGCGCGAGGTGCGCGAGGAGTCGGGCTACGAGGTACGGGCTGTCAAGCTGCTAGCTCTGTACGACCGGAACAAGCATCCCCACCCACCTCACCCGCAGCACATCTACAAGCTGTTTTTCCTCTGTCAGTTGCTGGGCGGTGAGCCCAGGGAGAGCATAGAGACCGCCGGCGTGGGCTTCTTCGCGGAGGATGAGCTGCCGGAGCTGTCGCTGACGCGGGTGCTGCCGGAGCAGATCCATCGCTTCTTCGAGCACCTGCGACACCCGGAGTGGCCCACGGAGTTCGACTGATGTGCTTGGTTCAGCGCCTAGCCGGCCTCCTTCGACCGGCCTCACTACCCCGAGGAGGTGGATCTTGTCCCTCATCCTGAGCCCCGACGACCCCCGCCTGACCTGGCAGGGGGCGGTCTCGGTGCAGTACACCAACGGCTTCGCTATACCCTGGCGCATCCCCTACCGTGACGGCGCTCTCTATCCCTTGCCCCTGGTGGAGCGCGCCGCCATGCCCGCCGGAGTGCGGCTATCCTTTTTCAGCGACACCACCATCCTCGCTGGGGGTCTAGTGCCCTGGCCATCCGCGTCGGACCCGGACCCGGCACAGGAGGCCAGCCCGCTGGACCTCTACTGCGACAGGGTGATGGTGGGGCGGGCGGCGCTGACTCAGGCGGGGGAGTTCCGCTTCGAGGGCTTGTCGGCAGGGGCGAAGCTAGTGGAGCTGTGGCTGCCCCAGTTCGGAGTTTTCCGGATGCGATCTCTGGAGCTGAGCGATGGCGCCTCAGTCTGGCCCTTCGAGGACGGAAGGCCGCGGTGGGTAACCTATGGCAGCTCCATCACTCACTGCAGGGCAGCGGAGTCGCCCTCCTTCACCTGGCCGGCCATCGTCGCCCGGGAGCACGGGCTGAACCTGACCTGTCTGGGCTTCGGAGGGCAATGTCATTTGGACCCGCTCATGGCGCGGGTGATGCGAGATCTCCCTGCCGATTACATCTCGCTGAAGGTGGGGATCAACATCAAAGGTGCAGCCAGCCTGAACGAGCGGACGTTCCGCTCCGGCATTGTGGGCTTCGTCCAGATCGTGCGGGAGAACCACCCCGAGGTGCCGCTGGTGCTGATCTCACCCATCTACTCGCCGCCCCACGAGGACGAGCCTAACCAGGTGGGCTTCACTCTGGCGACGATGCGGGATGAGGTGGCGGAGGCGGCCATCGCCTTGGTGCGGAACGGGGACTGCAACGTTCACTACCTCGATGGCAGGGAGCTGCTGGGCCCGGGAGACGAGAGCTTCCTGGCCGAGGATGGAGTGCATCCTACGGCGGAGGGCTATAAGCTAATAGGACGCCGCTTCTTGGAGAAGGTGGCTAAGCTGGTCTTCGTGTGACTGGGGCGGGATGGCGCCGTGAGGACAGCCTACCGGCCACATGATGCCTGACCTCCCGTGACACCTCTAACGGTAACAGCTCAGGATCGGGGGGACACATGCCGACCAGCGCCGTCGCTGCGCTCGGACTAGGCGAGCCAGCCCCGACTGCACCGCAGGTACACCTTCCTTCGAGGACTGCCCGCCCCCACGCGCCGCTCCCCAAGTGCCTGCGCGGCCTGGGGCATCTCCCTTCGAGGAGTGCGCGCGCCCACGCGCGCCGTCCCTCCAAGTGCCTACCGCGCCTGGGGGCGCGGACTCCTCGGGAAGAGGCTGGAACCTGCCAGGATGCTGGCGCCTTGCCCTCCTAGCCGGCCGAAGAGCCTGCCGCGAAAGCCTGTCAGGGAACCACCTGCGTGTGACTGCCGGCTGAACACACTCGTCCCCCGATCCTGAGTTCTTGCCTTTGACGCCTGGATGGGCGATCTGCTATTCTGGTAGTTGGGATGGGGATGGAGTCCCCCTGCTAGAGTGCCTGAAAGGGCTGATGACTCCTGCCAACCATAGAGCTTCGGGCAGGGGCGTTCATTAGGGCACAGGAAGAGAACTCCTGCTGAAGAAGTGACTGCAGGAGTTCTCTGTCTTTTCTGGCTCACGTGGGAGCAGGAGGGCGAATGGGGAAGACCAAACACACTCCGTACTTCGAGTGTCTGGAAGCGCTGCGAGCCGGGGGCTGCCCCGTCTGCGAGCTGGGCAAGCGTGCCGTGGCCCGCTACCTGGACTCCCTCATCTACGAGCAGGTGAACGACCCCGGCGTCAGGAAGCGCACGCGGGCGGCGCAAGGTTTCTGCCGCTTGCATGCCTGGCAGCTTCGCCGTCACGGCGGCGCTCTGGGCATGGCCATCATCTACCGCGACGTGGTGCGGGACGTGGTCCAGTCGCTCGACAATGCGAACTACAACTCCTCTGGGCGCCTATTGCCGCGGGCGGTGGCGGAGGCGGTAGACAGAGAGCGTCCCAGCTCCGCCACGGCCGATGCCGTACGCTCGCTCACGCCTTCCGGTCAGTGCCCGGCCTGTGCCACCCAGCATCGCACTGAGGCCATGTATACGGACATCTTTCTGGAGAACCTGGAGGATCCTGAGATTCAAAGCGCTCTGGGGGAGGGTAGGGGGCTCTGCCTGCCTCACCTGCGCCTGGCGCTGGAGCGTGTGCGGGATGAGAACACGTTTCGTCTGCTCGTGGCCGGGGCGAAGGTGGCGTTCTCCGGCCTTCTGCGGGACCTGGACGAGATGATTCGCCGCCATGACTACCGCTACCAGGAGGAGGGGCTGGGCGAGGTGGGCGACGCCTGGCTACACGCCATCGCCCAGATAGCGGGCAAGGAAGGATTGTCGTGACGAGGCTCGGTCTCAAATGGGCCCGCAGCGTGTAGGAGAATCCGCCTGTGATGCGCTTCTGCCCTCGCTGTCTGGGCCGATGCGACGCGACCCAGAGGTGTGCCCCAGTTGTGGCGCCCTCCTGGAGGGGGACGATCTGGCCTACCTGGACAAGCTCATCCTTGCCCTCACCCACCCTGAACCCCTAACCCAGCGCCGAGCGGCATACGTGCTGGGCCTGCTGGGCGATGAGCGGGCAGTAGTACCCCTGGCAAGGCTGCTAGACACTCCCGCCGACCCGTATGTGCTTGCCGAGGCTGCCAACGCTCTGGGTGCCATAGGGGGTGCCTCGGCCTGTGCCCTCCTGGAGGAGCTGGCGAGAGACGAGAATCGGTCGGTGATCGTGCGTCGGGCGGCTCGAAGGGCACTTGACGGGTGTGATCCTGGAGGCTTGCGTCCGTCTCTGTAGGGGCGGCCAGCGCCCTGAGCTTTCCCCGGTCCCGCACGGGTATGGCGTGCGCAGCGCAGCGTGTTCTAGGACGATGACGGCCGCTCGCGTGAGGTCATGGGGCGAAGGGGCGCATCATAGGCAGAGCCAGCTGTGCCCGTTGGGGGCGGCCTTCAGTCCGCCGGGATGGTGTGGCGGTGCAGTTCCTTGAGGCGAATGGCGAGTTGGCCAAGAGTGGGGCTCAGGGGCACGGTACCTGGGAGCGAGGATCGCCGGGCCGCCATAGCCACCTGGAAAAGCGAGTTGGCGGCATGACCCGCCTCCAGCAGCCGTTCGGCCAGTGCCTGTTCCCACGGCGGGGGGCCCTCGCGTAGGCCGAAGGCAGCGGCCAGCGCTGCCACCTTCGCGTCGGACTCTAGGCACAAGCTCTGCAGCATCCGCGATTCAGCGTGGCTGTAGGAAGCCTCTAGCGTGCCGGTCATGGCCATGTCCGCCGCCTCTGCCCAGGCCCGTGCCGCAGCCAGATACTGCCGCATCACCTTCATGGCGCTGCCCAGGAGCAGGGCCTGTTCCCCAGATAGCGAGACCTCGGCCGGGTGGCCAGGAACTGGGGCCAGCGGCGCTTCGCCGGTACTGGCGTGTCCCCAGGCCACGGCCTCCAGCCGGTTGATGGTCCCTTCTAGTCCCTGACGTCCCTCTCGCAGCATCGGAGCCAGGGGTTCCGCCGCTTCCCCCTCGACCGCTCTCATGCTGCGAAGGGCCCGGCCGACCTCGGCCAGCTCTCGACGGACGAAGCGGCTCACCGGCCGGGCCTGCCATGGGACCCCCAACTGATGAGCCAGCCCGCTGACAATGCTGCGACAGGCCTGGATCTCATGGCGGATGCTTTCGACATCGGGACTGGCCGGCAGAAGTGTCTGAGCCACGGCCAGGGAGCGCTCCACCGATGAGAGGCTGATCACAGGCAGGGCATGGCGTAGCTTGATAGGGTCGCTCACTGCGCTAGCCCAGCCAAATCCCGAAGGCGGTTCCCGATCGACGCCAGTTCCCTTGCCGCCACCAGGAGGCGCTCCTTTTCCTCCGCTACACCCTCGGCGCGCTCACGGCGCTTGCTCCAGGCCGCCTGCACCGCTCCCTGGGTGGCGGCGACCGTATCCCGCAGCCGCTCGTCCAGGCTCAGGCCGAACTGGCGGAAGGCTTCGTTGAGGTCCTGCAAGGTTGCCCAGCGGAGGTTCTCCACATTGTGCCTGACCAAGGACTCGATCTGGTAGCCCAGCCGGTCCAGCACTCGCTTGCGTCGCATGCGCGCGGGCAAGAGCTTGTCCAACACCTCCTCGGGGATGGGGGTGATGATCGGGTTCCACTTGTGGGTGACCCAGAAAGGCCGGCGACCAGCCTCGAACGCCTCACTGCTCTCCGGAGCCCGGTAGGGCACCTCAAACAGCTCTGCCGCGGTGGAGCGAACCAACTCTATGAGATCGTCCGCTCGCTCCTGATGCGGATGCAGCACGGCAGTCACCCGGGCCCGAAGCTCCTCGGCTGTGGTCTCCAGCTCGCGCTGGAAGAACTCGGGGATGGCGGCTGCCAGCGCCTCGCCGGCAGCCTTCTCGTCGGGCACCTGGCCGGGCCCGTCGCCCAGATGTTCCTGAACGGCCTGGATGAGGTGGGCTCTCGACCGCTCGCGTAGTTGGGCGGCCTGCTCTTCCAGGAACGCCACCGTCCTCTCCCGGTCGCCTCGGAGGCGGTCTTTGGCGGCAAGGGCTTGCTCCCTGGCCTGGTCAACCGTCTCCTGAAGCAGACGGGCACGCCGTTCCAGTTCAGAAAGGGGCAACTCCAGGGAGCGAATGGCCAGGCGGACCTGAGCCAGGGAGCCGGCTACGCTGTCGGCCGCCTTGAGGGCCACGGCTCTCTCCAGCGCCGCCCCCTTCTCGTGGCGGAGGAAGGCGGAAAGATGCTCTTGCAGTTCCGGAAGCCCACTGCGCTGCCACAGGTCTGCGTCCTGGTTCTCAACCGCCTCCAGTCCCTGCCGAGCCGACACCGTGAACACGGGGGTGTCGTCGGTGAGGCAGCTCTCCTTCTCCAGCAGCCGCCGCAAGAAGCGGAGGGCATGCTCGAGCTCCTCCGGACTGAGGTAGTCCACCTTGTTGAGGACGAAGAACAGTCGGGGAACCTTGGCGCGCACCGCTTTCAGGAACTCCATCTCGGCCTGGGTCATGGGCGGATCGGCGGAGACGAGGAAGAGCGCGGCGTCGCACTGAGGCAAGAAGTCGAGCGTGGCCTCGGTGTTGTGGCGGAGGGTAGATCCAATGCCCGGGGTGTCTATCAGGACTACGCCATCACTCAGGAAAGGCGAAGGGTAGGTCACCTCGACGTGAGCTACTCCCATCCTGTTGTGAGGGTTGCCTTCTTCGCTGACGTAGCGGGCGAGACGAGCCGCCACGTCCTCGGTGCTCTCGCCGTCGAAACGCTCCTGACGGTGGTCGTCCTGGTAGAATACCCGCATGCTCAGATCCGGCCCCCAGCGTAGCAGGGTGGGCACGGCTGTGAGCGGGACTACTGCGGCTGGCAGGATGTCCGCGCCGATGAGCGCATTGAGCAGAGTGCTCTTGCCCCGCTTGAACTGGCCCAGTACGGCCAGGTGAAGCTGCTGCTCCCTCAGTCGCTGCATCAGCGACATCAGTCGGTCTCGATCTGGAGCGTACTCAGAGCCAAGCGTCTCCAGGCGGACGACGGCCAGCTCCAGAAGCTCCCCGAGGTCCTCGCCGGCAGTGCGCAGGCCGGGCTCGGCGGTAGCAGATGTGTTCGTGTCTCGAGCGTAGGACATAAAAGAGAACTCCTCCAAGTCTGAGCCTGGCAGGAGTTCTCTTCGTCTGCTGTAACGGCGCTCCTGCCAGGAGCCTCTATCCATGGCAGGAGTCATCAGCCTCTAGTGGCTCTCTTGGGGGACTCCATCCCCGTCGCTGTGGCAATAATACCCGATCCGGTGCCGCCAGTCAAAGCCTCCGGTTCGACGCTCGGAGGTACGTCTGCAGTTGGCGGCGGGCAGCCGGAGTCAGGCAGGGAGGTGCGGGTACCTGTCTCGGCCATGGTTCGACGGCAGTCACTCGCGACCCGGCACCTGCAGCAAAGAAGCAATGGCAAGCGCCAGCCGCTCGAGCCGATCCAGCGATGGGTCGAGCGCCTCACCCAAGCGTGGATCTACCTCTCCGTAGGCCCTGAGCTTGCCCGACTTGGCGTCTCCCAGGTTAGCCCAGCAGACGGTCATGGAAGCGGCGATTGCCTGCGCCAGGTCCTCCTCCGCCGGGCGCAGGTCAAAACCGCGCGCTATCTCTGCCAGGAGTGCCAAGCACTCCTCGACCAGGTCCAGGGCAGACTGGCGCCGGCCGGCGGGGAGGTTGAGCACCCGGCGGTACAGGATGCCCTCGGTGAGGGGGCCTCTCAGCTGCTCCTGTGCCTCACGCAGACTCTTCTCGCAGGCACGCAGAGTAGCCACCAGGGAGTTACGCTGGTACTCCCGCAGCAGATCGGAGAGGCCTGCTCCCTTGCCTGCCGGGTCAGCCCCGACCTCGTCACCCGCCATTGCCGTCGCCCTCGGGCTCGGGAGCGCCAGGGTGGCGGGCGCCAAGCAGGGCCTCCACCTGGGCTAGAGACTGTAGAGCAGCAGCCACCGTCTCTGGGGTGAGAGGTTCGCTGGAGTACCGGGCCATTTGATAGGCCTCGGTGAGGGCCGCCAGCGGCTCCTCCAGCTCTGGCCCCGACCCTGCGAGCTGACGCATGTAGGCCAGAGGCGTCTGTCCCGGGGCGTGGCCGCCGGCGCTGGCCAGCAACCTCCTGTATGCCGTCCGCACTTGCACCCGGCCCTGTTCGTTCTCCAGTAGGGGCAGGAAGCGTGATCGCGTCTGGCGGCGGCGCCGGGAGAGCCAGCGCCCCAACTGCTCCCGCATCAGATGCCACGACCAATCCACCTCGCGACTCTCTACCATCCCATCCGGACTGGTGGCATACCGGCGACGGAAGGCTAGGACGAACACTAGTGCCACCAGGCCCAGCAGGCCCACAACCAGCACACCTTGCACCCAGGGGCCGAGCTCGGCGCCGCCCTGCCCGCCCGGCTCTAGCTCTCGCAACTGCTCGGCTAGGTTGGCGCGGTCTAGGATGTTCTCGTCGGGCGGCTCGCCGGAGGCCAGCGAGCGCAGCCAGTTGATCAGGGGCTCGAGTATGGTGAACACGATGTAGGCGATGCCGGTGATGAGGTAGGCGAGGACACGCGCCAACAGGTTCACGACTGGCTGGAAGAGCCTGAGCAGCGGCCGCAGCGCCTGAGCGGCCGCCTCAACCGTCTCAGGGGCGACAATGAGAGCGACCAGCCAGGCCGCCAGAAGGACCGCCAACACCGACCCGCCCACCACGTACAACCAGTACCGGCCCAACCCCGGCCGGGTCCCGCTCGAGCGCGCGCTCTGACGCAGAGTTAGGGAGATGTCGCTGAGGGCCAAGGCAACGAGACCGGAGACGGTGAAGGCGACAAAGGGCTCCAGCAGGCTGTCGGATATGCCCAGGCCTAGGCTGTACCCGTATCCGCCCAGTAGGGCCAGGGCGGCGAGTGCCAGGACGCCGGTGACGAAGCCGCGTCGCAGGGGCTCAGCTTCGATCCAGTCGATGCTGATCCCACGCAGCCAGAGTCCGCCGAAGACGGGCAGCAGCACCCAAATGGCCGGGACGGCCTCGTGCCAGTCCATGGCGTGTCGCCACAAGTCGCCGGGACTGGCTGGTGCCAGGACGAGGGCGGCGCTCCCCAGCATCACCAGCACGCCCGCTAGCGCCATCAGAACCCGCCCGCCCGGACGAGCCGCGAGGCGCCGCGCAGTGAACGAGGCCCCCAAGAGGACTGCCAATGGGAGCCAGGCTGACAACCGGGCGGAGGGGGCAACGAAGCCGCTGCCCATCAGGGCGTTGCTGACTGGAACCACCCAGGCCACGCGCATGGCGGCCGACAGCACCGGTATGGCTACGCTGTCAAGCCAGTTGTAGCTTCTCCAGCCTCTCCCAGGCATCCACTCCTCCAAGGTGATACCTCTCGATCATCCCGTTGACCGCCGGCTCCTCCCCCACCGTGAGCAGGACCACAGGGTGCCCGGCATCCTGCAGCCGAACCAAAGCAGCCTGTACCTGCTCATCAGGTTGGGCTGTCAGAGCTACGACGGTGGCCCCGTAAGGCAAGATGGGTGCCGCGTTCGACAAGAGCCGCGAGAACGGCGTGAGGCGGAAGTTGGTAAGGCGGGCCAGCGCTTCGAGGAGGGCCCTCGCTTGCTCTGGGTGGCGACCCGACGGGACTGCGGTCAGCTGTCTGTCGTGCACGGCGCTGGCATTGGCCATCAGACCCACCGCGTAACCCTTGTCCAGGCTGTCCATGGCTACGGAGGCGGCGGCCGACGCGATCAGCTCCAGGTACTGTGGCACTACGGAGTACGGCTGGTGCGCAGTCTGCACGTCCACCATTATCACCAGCCGATGGCTGGCACTGGGGTCGAAGACACGCGTCTGGAGGTGCTGCGTGCGAGCGGTCGCCTTCCAGTGTATGTGCCTGATGCTGTCCCCTTGTACGTACTCTCGTACTCCTGCCTGACGCAACGGGTCTTCGACGATGCGTCTAGAGTAGGCCGCATCGCCCACGGGTCGGCCGGCAGGCAACCCCAGTGCCTCCACTGGCACTACCTTGGGATACACCAACAGGGTATCCACGTGGTCTATGCTCATCTGCTGGCGACGGTAGCCGAAGAGGTCCCCGGTGTAGACCTCGGCCGGGCCGAACTCGTAGACGCCTCTTCGGTCTCCTCGGACGCGGTAGGTCCGTCGCACCCTCTCGTACCAGCGCAACGCGAGGAAGTTGACCAAGGCGCGCTTGAAGCTGGCCGTGCGGCTGACGCCCAGCTGACCGGTGACGAGGGTGAGGCCGTCTGGATACTGATCATTGATGAGCACCCAGGGCAGGGGGAGCGGCTTGGCGTTATAGACTACGACCGACAGATCGGTCTCCTCTCCGAAGGCGAGGCTCGTCCGCCCCAGATGTCGGGTGTAGGAGAGCTCGGCCAAGGCGAAGCGCTCCCACATCACCGAGGCCAGCGCGGCAAAGCCCAGCATCAGCGTGAACAGGAAGAGGCCGGCGTGGTGCTGGATGACGCTGGCAGCGAACAGAATCGCCAGAAGCCACCACCAGCGGGGTCCCCTCATGCCAGCTCCTCGACGGCCCAGTCCTTCTCCACCGGCACGGGCACCTGTTCCAGGATCTCGTTCAGGATGTCGTCGGTCGCATGACCTCGCAGGCGGGTCTGGACGCTGGGCAGGAGCCGGTGGGCCAGCACCGGCTTGGCCATCGCCTGAACGTCATCCGGCCGGACGTGGTTGCGTCCTTGCATGGCAGCGAAGGCCTGGCTGGTGCGCATGAGTGCCAGTGACCCGCGCGGGCTCACCCCCAGAGCGAGTGCCTCGTGCCGACGTGTCCGGCGCACCAGGGAGATGATGTAGCTCTCGATCACCTCGTGCATGAACACCTGGCGGCAGATGGCCCCCAGCTGCAGGACCTCGTCTGCCGACACGACGGGCTCCAGGTGGCGCAGCGGGTCGGCATCGCGGAAACGCCGCATTATGGCGCGTTCCTCCTCGAAGTCGGGGTAACCCAGTGCCACCCGCATGAGGAAACGGTCCACCTGTGCCTCGGGGAGAGGGAAGGTACCCTCCAGCTCGATGGGGTTCTGCGTGGCCAATACCAGGAAAGGCCGAGGGACGGCCCGTGTCACACCGTCCACCGTGACCTGCTGCTCCTGCATCACTTCCAGCAAGGCACTCTGAGTGCGGGGCCCAGCGCGGTTGATCTCGTCGGCCAGCAGTATCTGGGACATGACCGGCCCGGGCCGGTACTCGAAGTCTCCCGTCTTCTGGTTGTAGACGCTCACCCCGGTGATGTCTGAGGGAAGGAGGTCCGGAGTGAACTGCACTCGCTGAAACGAGCACCCGAGGCTGCGAGCCAGGGCCTTGGCCAGAGTGGTTTTGCCGATTCCCGGCACATCCTCAAGGAGGACATGCCCCTCACAGAGCAGAGCCACCACGAGCAGGTCCACCACATCGTCCTTGCCGACGATGACCTGGGACACGTTCGCTCGTATGCGCGCCGCAGCTTCCTGCACTTCTCGAGTTTCCATGGGTATTATCACCCTCCAGATAACAGAAGAGCCTCTACCAGCTCGATCTGGTAGAGGCTATCAATCTCGCGATAGTTCTGAGCTGAGTGCTCGGGGCGAGCCTCATCGCCCGACACAGAAGGCTCTCGAATGTCAACTTCACTATAGTGTGACGGAGGCAGGCAGGCAAGTACTGGCGCAAGAGGTCACCATAGGGGGGCGGATTCCGACCAGCACCGCCGCTCAGGTCCAACGCTGTGCCCAGACCAGAAGCACAAGCCCGAGCGCAGGCCGGGCGCACTCTGCCTCGAGGAGCGCGCGCCCACGCCGCCGAGGTAGCGATAGAGGGGCAACCCGGCCGACTGGGCCGCGGCGCGGGCCACCGCCAGGCTGACGCCCAAGATAGCGTTTGCCCCCAGACGGCTCTTGTTGGGCGTGCCGTCCAGGTCCAGCATGGCCTGATCGATCCCGGCCTGATTCAGAGCGTCGAGACCGACCACGGTATCCGAGATCTCCCCGTTCACGTGCTCGACGGCCCGGAGCACACCCTTGCCTCCGTAGCGCCCTATGTCCCCGTCGCGCAGCTCCAGCGCCTCGTGCACGCCGGTGGACGCTCCCGAGGGCACCGCGGCGCGACCGGCAGCGCCGTCCGCCAGGTAGACTTCCACCTCCACGGTGGGGTTACCCCGCGAATCGAGAATCTCGCGCGCAACGACCTGGCTGATCTCAGTAGCCACGTAAGGCCTCCTCACTGGTGGGTGAAATAGAAGAAGCCTCTACCAGAACGGCGCCATGCTGGTAGAGGCTATCAGTCTTGCGACGTAGCGGATCGAGAGATCCCCGGGGAGCCTCATCCCCGGTTCTACGCCTCCCATTCTACCACGACTTGCGTCCCAGTCGAAACACCTTGAGCCTCGCCTCCCAGGGCTAGAGGGGGAGGGCTACGACAGAGATCCAGGCATACCAGGGCAACAGCACGGCCATTAGGGCTGTCATCCGCACCACCACGAAGCGCCGGATCAGCTGGTGCAGACTCCTGGCTCCCTGGATGAGTGGCAAGAGGTCGCCCACCTCCCGGATGAGGACCTGGGACTCCCGTTTGGCCAGGGGGGAGCTGCCCTCGACGAGAGATATGCCCACGTCCGCCACCCGCAGGGCGATGGTGTCATTGGCGCCATCGCCGACCATGGCCACAACCTGGTCTGTCTGTCGCCAGACCCGGATGAGCAGTCCCTTCTGCCAAGGCAACAACCGAGCGAAGACGGACGCAGAAGCGGTCCGCCGGGCCAATTCCGTCAGGGCCATGGCTGCGACCTGCTTACCGGTCCGGCTGGCCGCGGGACCGGCATAGATCCCGGCTTCTCGGGCGATGGCCATGGCCGTCTCCAGCCGGTCACCGGTCAGCATGACCACCCTCAGGCCCGCTTCCTTGAGCCCGGCCACCATAGCGGGGACCCCCGGCCGGAGAGGGTTTGCCAACTGGACCGCCGCCAGGAAGGTGTAGCGCTGGGGCGGCGCACCCCGCGCGCCGCGGTGGTATGCCAAGGCGATGAGAATGTCCCCCGCCTGGCCGGCTGCCTCCAGGTGATGGCGCAAGCGGCTCAAAGCGGCTGGGTCCAGCTTCGTCTCGGCGCCCACCGCGTTGAGGTAGTCACCACACATGGGGAGGATGACTTCCGGATCTCCCTTAGCGAAGTAGAGGGCGTGGTCGTGGAAGTCGAAGCCGGCGGCCATATACCTGGCTTCGGAATCGAAGGGTAGATCGTAGATCCGGGGGTGCTTCCGGGTCAGCTCGCCGATGTCGAACCCGCGGCTCTCGGCAAAGGCGACGAGGGCCCTGTCTATGGGGTCGGCCCGCCCGAGCCGCTCCAGGAAGAAGACGTCGTTGCCGAGGGCGCACGCCATTTCGGTAAGAGTGGCGCGTTCACCGCCATTGCCGAAAGCGGCCATATCCGCTGGCCCCTCGGCGAAATGGACCTGCCTCACCACCATCTCGCGGGATGTCAGGACGCCGGTCTTGTCCAGGCAGACGGTGTCCAGGGCGCCCAAACGCTCCAGGGCGCGCTCGCCTCGCACGCGGATGCCTCGGTCGCGCAGCTTTGCCGCCGCCATCCTGGTCGCGACGTACTGGAAGAGCGCGCCGTTCGGCAGTACCAGGACCAGGACTACCGTAGCGGCGGCCAGCAGGAAAAGCAGGGGGCGGGCGCCGTAGTGGTGGAAGGCGACCAGGAGCGGCGGTAACAGGAGGGCCAGCCACCAGAAGCGGCTTCCCTCGATGGGCGACGGCCGCGTACCCGCTTGTGGCTCCCACGGCTGCCTGAGGTACTCCTCGTACTCGGCCGCCTCCCGGTTGGCGATCACCACGCCCTTGCCGCTGCCCCGGGTGATCCGGCTGCCGCGATACAGGATGGTAGGCTCCTCGCCCAGCACTTTGGCCACCGGGACGATTTCGCCCGTCACGTCGAACTCGTCCACCTCCAGCCCCCGGGCCTCCAGTAGCCGGAGGTCGGCGGCCACGAGATCGCCGGCCTGCAAGAGCACGGTCTCGCCCTGCTGCGGCTCATCCACGCGGTCCTGGTTCATGCCGCACTCCCAGGTGAAAGACAGATGGCCGGTATCCTAACGCAGAGGCCTGCAGCAGGCCGAATCCTGACAAGGCGAATGCATCTGCCGGGCTGGCGTCAAGCTAGGCCAGGCGTCGAGCTGCCTATGACTTGGCCCACACCCGGTTCACACTTCTGCTGTGAGCCGGTCGAGCATCGCCCCCGGCATTCAGCGCTCAAGCGCCCCCCTTGTCACTCCGCGCGCCCCTCTGTCACTCCAATTGCCTCTCCTGCTATTCCAAGTGGCCTTCTGGCATTCCAGGCACCCCTCTTGCCATTCCGAGTGCCCCTCCGTCACTGCAATTGCCCCTCCTGCCATTCCAAGTGCCCCTTTGTCATTCCGAGCGAAGCGAGGAATCTACCCTCGGCAACCGGAGCATTCCTCGACCCTACGGGCCTCGGAATGTGGCCGGAAGGGCATCAGGCTGGTTCCGCCATGGGTCATCAGCCTGTGCGCTCATCCTTCAGGCAGAATGGCAGTCGCCCTGCCTTCTGTCTGGTAGCAGCTCAGGATCGGGGGGACACATGCCGACCAGCGCCGTCGCTGCGCTCGGATTAGGCGAGCCAGCCCCGACTGCACCGCAGGTACACCTTCCTTGGAGGAGTGCGCGCGCCCACGCGCGCTGTCCCCAAGTGTCTACCGCGCCTGGGGGCGCGGACTCCTCGGGAAGAGGCTGGAACCTGCCAGGATGCTGGCGCCTTGCCCTCCTAGCCGGCCGAAGAGCCTGCCGCGAAAGCCTGCGAGGAAACCACCTGCGTGCGACTGCCGGCTGAACACACTCGTCCCCCCGATCCTGAGCTCTTGCAGGGCTTTCTCAAAGTCGAGCCAGCGTTGGGCGAGCTGCCATCTGGCGCGGGCCAGGAACCACCACCGGCCAGCGAGCAGGCAGGGAACAGAGGCGATGCACCATCCTATAGCGCCCAGCCTGGCTCCGATAGCCATCTCTGGTGGCCTGCCCCAGGACTTTGAGAAAGCCCTAAGAGCTCACAGGGCTTTCTCAAAGTCCTGGGGCAGGCCAGCAGAGATGACTGCCGGAGAATACTGCGGGCGAACACGAGGTTCGCCCCTACGGCTAGGGCGTCGTCAAAGTCCTGGGCAAGCCGCCAGAGGTGGCTATCGGAGCCAGGCTGGCCGCTATCGGGCGCTGCCTCGCCTCTGTTCCCTGCCTGCTGGCTGGCCGGTGGTGGTTGCTGGCCCGCGCCAGATGGCAGATCGCCCAACGCTGGCTCGACTCTCAGAAAGCCCTAGGAGAGCTCAGCATCGGCGAGTGGGTCCATGACCGCGCTCCGGGCTGAACCACTGAGCCAAGACAAGGCGAAGCCATCCCCTTCGCGCTGCTCAGGGCAGGCTCTTCGCCCGGCTGGCCCTTTCCCAGCCCGCGCCGGCGGGCGTTGCAGCTCTGGCACGCGGGCTTGCCCCGTGCGGCTACCCGACGCCGCCGCGACACCCGCGGCGGCTCCCCCCGCGCGGGTTAATGACGTCTGAACCACACCCGGTGCCGGTACCGGACATCCGCGCCCTGCTGTCGACGGGCGCACGGCGCCGACCCCCGGCAACGGCGAGGACTGGGCGGTGTTCTATCAGGGTGAGGCGCTCGCACACGAACCTGCCGAAGCGGCGAAGGAGGGGAAGAGATGATCGCAGTGGTGACCGAATCTGTGGCCGACCTGCCCCCTGCCCTGGTGCAGGAATGGGGCATCCCCACCGTGCCCTACGTCGTCACCTGGGACGGCAACACCTATAGGGACGGGGTGGATCTTGACCCGTCTGAGCTCTACCGCGCCATGCGCACACCGGACACGTCGGTGTCTACCGGCTTCCCCTCCGCTGCCGCCTTCGAGGAGCTCTACCAGAAGGCAGGCGAGGGCGCCGATGGGGTGCTGTCCGTCCACATCTCGGGCGATCTCAGCGGGGGCTACGCCCAGGCAGCCCAAGTGGCAAGCCGGATGGCCAGCGCTCTGCCCATTCGCGCCCTGGACTCGCGCACGGTGAGCATGGCCCAGGGCTACGTGGCCTTGGCGGCTGCCCGAGCGGCCTCCCTGGGGCGCAGCCTGGAGGAGGTGGTGCGAGCGGCTGAGAAAGCGCGAGACGAGGTGTTCTTCGTAGCTGCCTTCGACACCCTCGAATACCTCTTCCGCGGCGGAAGGCTTAAGCGCAGCGCCTACCTCCTGGGCTCCGCCCTGCGCATCAAGCCCATCATTGCCGCCGTGGACGGCAAGCTGCAGCCCATCGGCCGGGCCCGTAACCTGAGTCAGGCCATCCGCCGAATAGCGGACATGGTGGCGGAACGGGCGAAGGGCACGACGCTACACTTCACCGCCATGCATTCGGATAACCTGGAGGGAGCTCACCAGTTGCTGGAGTCGGTCACGGCTCGGGTGAAGCCGGTGGATGGCTACGTAAACCAGATCACCCCGGCGCTGGGCGCTCACGGCGGCCCCGGGCTGGTGGCCGCATGCATCTGGGCCGAGACAGGCTAGGGCGCACGGCGGGGCCCTAGAGCCGGTCCCCCACCGATTCGTCCGACATGACGCGGCGAATGGTGGCCGCCAAGCGGGGGCCACCGAGGCCACCCGTACGTCGTGCCACTGCTTCCCGTCCAGCGGCACCGTGTCGGTGACGCACGGGCTGGCCACATCATCCGACCCTACCGCGACGTCGAGCAGCCAGCTGGCGGCGTCGGGTGTTGCAGCCGCGCTCCTCGCTCAGCGCCTGGCTCGTCAGCACCGAGGAGCGCGCACGCCTACGCGCCAACAAGCTACTTGGTGGCCTTGATCGGTGCGCCTGGCCGGCGCTCATTCCCCCACCGAGCAGGCAAGCCAGGGTCATTCGGGCACGAACTCGCCAGTTCAGTTATCATGTTTGTTGAGTATCACGCAGGGCACAGGAGGCTGGTCGAGGCCCATGGTGGCGGTAGTCGCGCTGGACCTGGACGGGACGTTGCTGCGCTCCGACGGCAGCGTGTCGGACCGGACCGTCCAGATTCTGGAGGAGTGCAAGCATAGAGGCATGAGGGTGGTGGTGGCGACGGGCAGGCGGATCGCCTCGTCCGTCAGATCTCTACCCCCTGCGCTGCAAGGCTGCCCCAGCGTCTACCTGAACGGGGCCCAGGTCTACCTGGACGGGACCTGCATTCACTCTGAGGCCATCCCTCTAGAGGACTCGCTGCGAGTGGTGGACCTGATCGAGAGCCGCTACCCCAACTGCACCCTCTATGCCGACATCGGCGACCGACTGTACGTGAACCGCCCCACGGAGTACCCAGAGGCGCTCTCGATCCGGCGCATCAGCGACGCCTTGGTGGAACCTCCGCTCAAGATGGTCGTCAACCTGGGACCGGAGAACGGGGTAGCTTGTCTGGCAGAGGAGATGCCCCCCTCGTGCCGCCTGATCGTGACTGCCGGCGGGGCCTGGGGCGAGGTGGTAGCGGCCCCCGTGTCTAAAGCCACAGGGCTGGCAGTGTTGCTGCAACGCTGGGGCCTGACTCTGGCCGACACGATCGCCTTCGGCGACGAGATGAACGACCTGGAGATGGTAGCCGAGAGCGGGATCGGGGTGGCCATGGGCAACGCTGTGCCGGCGCTCAAAGCGGTGGCGGATCGAGTGGCCCCCTCTAACGACGAGGAAGGGGTGGCGTATACCCTCGAGACGCTGCTCCGAGACGAGCTATACACGCTCTAAGACGGTCTCTCCTACCGGTTGATCAGCCGTACCACCAGATTGAGAACCAGGGTGAGCAGAAGGCTCAGCACCACGGACAGGCCAAGGGGTACCCAACAGGACCAGCCCCGCCCTTCCAGGTGAATGTCGCCCGGCAGCCGGTCCGGAAGGACCCCCTTTCCCACCAGAATGAGAACGATCCCTAGCAGCCCTATCAAGAGACCGAATACGAGCAGCAGCCTGCCTAGCCCCTCGACCGGAGACATGCTCACTCCTCCATCACCTCCTCTGGCGCCCTCCTGGCCGGTGTACAGACCCACGTCTTGACCACGTGGGCTGGGGGCGGCTATCCTGCGCCCGGCCTGCGAACATCGCCGTCAGGCGAGAGCCTTCCTTGGCCATCGCCGCCGGCGCGGAGGAAGCCTTGAGCGCCCACAACACCCCGAGCTCCATCCCCACCTATGGCCGAGCTGTGGTCGAGCCAGCCGGCGAGGTTATCGCCGGGAGCTATGGCACCTGGCGTCTTACCCTCACCGTGGGCAAGCACGGCGTAGACGATACCGGGCGGATCCTCATCGCCCGGAGGATGGCAGCCAACTGGGGGCTGCCCCAGTTCGACCGCCCCTCCGAGGCCGAGTATACCACCGTCTCCACCACCGGTAAGGCTCGGCTGAGAGCCCACTACGACCCTCAGGCCCACATCCGACCCTGGAAGGGAGCAGTGGTGATAGACGTGTATGACGGTGCCCTGGCCCCCGGTGACGAGGTCACCGTCATCTTCGGCGATACTGCTCAAGGGGGCCCGGGCTCCCAGGCGCAGACCTTCCGCCAGGAACGCTACGAGTTCCGTGTCCTGGTAGACGCTCACGGCACTGGGCAGTACGTTCCCCTCGAGGAACAGCCCTGGGTGCGAATCGTCGGCGGCCAGGCCGCCCGGCTGCGAGTCAGATGCCGGTCCGAGGTGGCCGCAGATGAGGAGTTCGCCGTCACGGTGGTGGCGGAGGACCGCTACGGCAACCCCGCCGACGGCTACGCTGCCACCGTGGACCTATACCCAGAGGGTAGCGAGAGACTCCTTGGGACCCACGCCTTCACTCCCAGCGAGCGCGGCGCCCATCGCTTCCAGGGCTTGCGCCTCTCGGCTCCAGGTATTCACCGGCTCGTGGCCCGGGAGAGGAATGGCTCCCTGGAAGGGTTGGGCAATCCTATCGTCTGCCACGGGACGGCCCCGGAAAGGCGGCTCTACTGGGGGGACATGCACGGGCAGACGGGGGCCACGGTAGCCACCGGCACGGTGGAGGAGTACTTCGCCTTCGGCCGGGACGTGGCCGCGCTCGATTTCATCTCCCACTGCGCCAACGACTTCCAGGTCACCAAGGAACACTGGCAAGAGATCCAGGACGGGGTGCGAAGCTTCCACCAGCCGGGCCGGTACGTCACCTTCTTGGCCTACGAGTGGTCGGGCACCACCCCGGTGGGAGGCGACCATAACGTCTACTTCCGGGGCGACGAGGGGGTGCTGCATCGCTCCAGCCACTGGCAGATCGCCGACCGCTCCGACGAGGACACCGACCGGACGCCTCTGAGCGAGCTGCAGCGGGAGCTACGGGACAGAGGAGACGTGATGCTGCTGCCTCACGTGGGCGGCCGCCACGCCAACCTGGACTACTTCGACCCTACACTCACCCCTATCATCGAGATCGCCTCGGTGCACGGAGTGTTCGAGTGGTTCGCCGAGGAGGCGCTGCGCCGGGGCCTGAAGGTGGGCTTCGTGGCCAACTCCGACGACCACAGCGGCCGTCCCGGGGCCACCTACCCCAGCGGCAGCGACATCCACTTCGGCATGCGCGGGGGGCTGTTGGGCGCTTACGCCGAGGACCTGAGCCGAGACTCCCTGTGGGAGGCCTTCTGGGCTCGCCGCTGCTATGGCACCACCGGCGAGCGCATCGTGCTTCGCTTCAGCGCCGACGGCCAGCCTATGGGTTCGGAAGTCCGGGTAAACCAGGCTCCTAAGCTCGAGGTGGAGGTGCTGGGCACGGCACCCCTGGAGACGGTGGAGATCCTGCGCTACACCGAGGTGATCTATCGCCACCCCCTGGTGACGCCGATCCCAGGCGAGCGTCCCCTACTCAAGCTGACCTGGCAGGGGGCCCGCACCCGCTATCGCAAGCGGCCCACCCTCTGGCACGGGTCGCTCTCGCTCAGCGCGGGCCGAATCCTGGCGGTGCAGGAGTTCGCGGTGGACCAACCCCATGAGGGGGTGCAGAGCAGGACCGATCGGGAGGTGCGCTGGCTCTCCTCCACCGCGGGCGACCCGGACGGGCTGTTCCTGGACCTGGACGCCCCCGATGAGGCAGTCCTGTGGTTCGAGACCGAGCCCGCCCGGTTCGGCTTCCGTCTGGCAGACCTGGGGCGGGAGCCGCTGGTGATCGAGGCCGGTGGCGAGGGCCAACGGGTGACTGCCGAGTGGGTGCCGCGGGGGGAACGGCCCAGAGAGACGCACTTCACCTTCCGCGACCCCGCGCCCCCACGGGGGACCACCGCCTACTGGCTGCGGGTGATCCAGCGAGATGGGGCCATGGCGTGGAGTAGCCCGATATACGTGATACGTGATGCGTGACACGTGATACGTGACAAGTGATGAGTGACGTTGGTTGCCTGGCGCCCCTCTTCACGCATCACGTATCACGGGCCAAGTGCCACAATTGGTCGGTCATTACAGTAACGCGGAAGTGCCACAATTCGTCGGTCACTCACGGAAGTGTCTCCGGGGCAGTTGGTAGGGCAACTCCCTCAGGAGAGGCTGCGTCTGCGGGG
>JABLXR010000057.1 GCA_013178015.1 Anaerolineae bacterium | reverse complement strand
CTCCCCGTCTCCGCGTCTCCCCCTCTCCCCCTCCCCTTCTTGCGGTTGGCCCCTGCCGCTGATAAGTTGCATACCATCAGTTGCGCCGACTCGATTCGTCCTACCCTTGGGGACGGCGAATCGCTACCGCGAGCTCAAGGGGGAGGTGCTCCGAGTGTCGCAGAACACGAGCTTCGAGGTCTACCGCCAGAGAGGGGATTCGTCCCTCCAGGGCCGGGGCCGTTTGATCGCTGCCGGCCTCTTGTTTCTCCTGGCCTTCATTCTGATATCGTCGGCAGCCACGGTGGTGGAGGTGGGGACCGTGGGGGTGGTGAAGCGTCTGGGGCGAGTCACCGGCGCGGTGCTGGACCCCGGGTTGCACTTCATCGTCCCTTTCACCGACTCGGTGATAGTGTACAACACCAAGGACATCGTCTACGAGACGGCACCGCTGGAGAAGCAGGCCGGCTCCCGTGCTGACTACATTGACTTCCCGGTGGACTCGACCACCAACGACGGGCAGCAGGTGCTCATCTCCTTCTCGGTCCGCTTCCACATCCTGAGGGACGAGACCACTCGCATAGCCAACCAACTGGGTGACGAGGCGGCGGCGGTGGAGAAAGTGGTCAAGTTCCACTCTCGCGTCATCGCCCGGCAGGTGCCGCGGAACTACCGCGCCTCCGACCTCTACACCGGGGACGTGGCCATGGTGCAGCAGGACATCGAGGACGAGTTGCGGCCGCTGTTCCAGGCTCAGGGGCTCTTTCTGGACGCCTTTGGCATCCGCGAGATCGCCTTCTCCGAGGAGTACGTACGGGCGGTAGAAGAGAAGCAGATCGAGCAGGAGCGGGTGATCACGGAGCAGAACCGGGCCCGTCAGGCCGAGTTCCGCAAGCAGGCGGTGATCACTGAGGCCGAGGGCGAGGCCGAAGCCATTCGGCTGCGGGCTGCGGCTCTGGCGGAGAACCCCAACATCGTTCAGCTCGAGTTCGTGAACGCCATCCGCGATCCGGACTCCTCGGTGAGGCTGATCGTCGTACCCAGCGACGCCGTGCTGCCCATCCTGAACCTGGGGCTTCAGGACGAGGTGGCCAGTGCCCTGAGCCCCTCCCCCAGCACTGGCGACAGCACCGTTCGCTAGCAGTTGGCCGGGGCAGCGGGCTAGGCGGCGGGGAGCGTGAAGCGCAGGGTTGCGGCAGCAGCGGCGGCCCTGGGCCTGTGGGCGGCGGTGGCACCTCTGGTGTTCTCCTGGGACATGGATCCAGCCGTCTACGGCAGCAACGTGCTGCCTGGGGTGCTGGTGGCACTGCTAGGCGGCCTAGGGGCCACTCTCAGACTAGATGAGGGCGACGGCGACCGCTCCGCAGACGATCTGGAGATAGCCGTCGAGCTCATGGAGCGGTCCTGCTCGTACCTGGTACTGCTGGGGGCCTGGATCATGCTCAGCCCCTTCCTGCTGGGCTTGCTGCTGGTGGGCTCCACTTATCTCGGCACCGTCATCCCGGGTGCGGCGGTCCTGGCCCTGGCGTTGGCCAACGGCTACCTCGGGTGGCGGGCGGAGTGAGAGGGGGAGAGGGGGAGACACGGAGACGCGGAGAGGGGGAGATGGGGAGACAGGAGGGTTAGTCGTAGTGGGCGGGCTCCTCACGCAAGGACGGGATGGACCACTGCTCGGGCTGTGAGGCCATCCGGACCAGCTTGCCCATGATGTGCTCGTACTCCTGTTCGAGATCGGCCGCTTGGGCTTGGTCAAGATAGCCGCAGCGTACGGCCAACTCCAGCCAGACCTCGGTCTCTGCTGCCCCGGCTTCCGAGTCGCTGAGCTTGCTAACGAACGCGGCGGGATAGCGGCGCTTGCGCCAAGCCTCGGCGATGTTGGCGCAGACCGACCGCGAGCTGCGACGCACCTGATCCGTCAGCGAGTACCTCTCCTCGACCGGAAACCCCTTCGACAGCTCAAACACCCGCGCCGCTGCCTCCATCGCCATCCGATACACCTCCAGCTCCCTGAAGTGCCTTATGCTCCCCATCCCTCTCTCCCCCTCTCCGCGTCACCCCGTCTCCCCCTCTCCCCCTCTCCGCGTCTCCCCACCGTCGGGCGCCGCCACGCACAGGCTGGTGAGCCAGCTGGAGATGCGACTCACCTGCACCGCCATGTCGTTGCGGGAGTTGGAGAGCATGGCGAGGGCTCTGGCGAAGCGCCCCTCCAGCTCCTCCTGCAGGAGCCGGGTGCTCTCCTGGGCGCTGCTCACGTAGCTCAAGAGACGCTCTACGTCTATCTCCTGCGAGGTCTTGAGCACGGTCTGGAACACGAGCAGCAGGTAGGGGACGAACATGCCGTAGCTGACCAGCACCACATTCATCTGGAAGAGGTCGGCCTGGATGCCACTGCACAGGTCGTAGACGGCGTCGGGCACGGCTGCCACGCCGAAGTCCACCGTAGTGCTCGGGTCCAGGTACTTGCGTACCTCCTGCGCCTTGGCCAGGACCACCGACTCCACCTCGCGTTTGAGCTGGAGCTGCTCTTCCGGGTCCTCACATTGGGCGAAGCGCTCCAGCAGCTCGGTGGCCGGCCACTTGCTGTCGATGGGCAGCACCAGGTTGTTGGGCAGCCGCAGGGCGAACTCCACCACGCGGCTGCCCACTCGGAAGTTGCGCGCCTGCCACTCCGCCGGCAGCCGCCCGAAGAGCGCTTCCAGCACGTTCTCCCCTGCCGCGCCCTTGCTCTGGGTCCCGGCCAGGATAGCCTCCAGCCGGCGGATGGAGGTCGCCACCTGCGCTTCCATGTCGTGCCGGGCGCGCGCCTGAGCCTGCAGGGATACCAGGTCCTGCTTCGCCTGGGAGAGCTCCTGCCGGATGGCGCCGGTCGCCTCCATCAGAGTCCTGGTTGCCACATCCGTCTGGGCCAGCGTCCGATCTAGACCGGCGATGCCTCCCTGAACCCGATTCTGCAACTCCTCCAAGCGCAGGACCCGCTCTCCCAGGCTGCGCAACTCCATTCGGGTCTGGGTGAGGTACTCAGCGGCCTCCCGCCACGCCCCCTCGGCCGCTCCTGCGTCGCTCGCCCGCCGGGCGAGCAGAAACATGGCCACCACCAGCAGCAGCGCCGGTATGACAGCCACAACCAGCAACAAGGGGTCCATATCGCCGCCTCATCTCCCCTTCAGGTTCCCCTGCCCAGCGGTTCGGACGGGGGCTCACCCGATGAGGCTGCCAGACTTGTGCCAGGGCAGAACCACAGAGGAACCAACCGGCGCGCGGCGGCTCAGTGCTCCGCGCCCTGCACCAGCGGCCAGACCACCACCCCCAGCCTCACCGGCCGGCCTGTCTCCGCCTCCAGCTCTCGCTCCAGGTCAGCCACCTGCTCGGACGAGACCCCACCAGTGCTGGCGACGGTGGCCATGACTTCCAGCCCACCCGCCCCTTCCTCCACCGAGACCGCCATCAGCCTCAGCCCGGGGCCACCGGCCAGCCGCTCGGTCAGAACCGCCTCGACTTGGCGCCGGGCCTGGAACACCTGCAATGATCGCGCCGACAGCACCGCCAACGGTGCCGCCACCAGCAACAGCGACAGCAACACCAGCACCAGACCGATGCGCAGCCTCTCCTGCCCCTCACGCCGGGGGGCGGGGCGGAACCCCACCATCAGCATTAGCAGCGCCCCGGCCAGGGTGATGGCCACCAGGTTGGTGCCGAATAGAAGGGCCGCCCCTCCGGCCAGCCGCCACTGGCCCCAGGCCATCCCCACCCCGATGACCGACAGGGGCGGGACCAGGGCAGCCGCGATGGCCACCCCCGGCAGAGAGGCGGATACCTCCTTGCGAGAGACGGCGTAGGCGCCTGCCGCTCCGGCAGCCAGCGCCACCCCCAGGTCCAGGAGGCCCGGCTGGGTGCGGGAGGTCATCTCGGCAGTTACGGTGCGCAGGGGCACCGCAGCACTCAAGAGAAAGGACAGAGCCACGCTGAGGAACACGCCCTTGAGGGTGGACTCGAGAGCCACCCGCAGCAACCGCACGTCCGCGTGCGCGATGCCCAGACCGAGCGCCACCACCGGAGCGAAGAAGGGTGCCACCAGCATGGCGCCAATGATGACGGCGGGGTTGTTCTGCTGCAGCCCGAAGGTGGCGATCAGGGAGGCCAAGCCGATCATGATGAAGAAGTCGGCGCGCGAACGTGCCCCCCGCCGGATCTGCCGGTACACCTCCACCTGCTGCTCGGCATCGAGCTCGGGAACGGCGTTGTACACCGCCTCCCACAGACGGCGCAGCCAGAACCGGGGCAGACCAAGATAGCGTCGCACCACCAAGACGGGCGTGGCGCTCATGCGGGCCACGTCCTCGGGAACGGTGCCGAACAGCACCCGGTCCAGCAGCCCCATCTCGGAGGCGCCCATGATCACTAGGTCGTAACCGGCCGACTCCTCCGCGATGCGCCGGGCCGGCCGGTCCCCCTGGACCACCTCGCCCCGCACCACCACCTCCGCCTCCAACGCTTCCGCCTGAGCACTGAACCTCTCCAGCGTTCGGGTCAGAACCTCCTCCGCTTCGGCCAGCTCCTCGGCCGAAGCCTGGATGTCGGCCACGTTCAGTACCGTCACTTCCGCCCCGGAGGAACTAGCCAGGAGGAGCGCCAGTTGGGCAGCCAGGGCGACGTGCGAGCCGCCCCGAGTCGGCACCAAGATGCGCCGTATGGGCTCGATCTCGGTTGCCTCCCCCTCTTTGCGCATCAGCACCGCCACATTGCGAGTAGCCCACCGGGTGACGGGGTCCACCACGCGTCGCAGGGGCATGCGCTGTTCGGACACGTCGGCCGATATCAGGATGAGGTCGCAGTCCGCCTCCACCGCCGTGTCCAGGATGCCCTCGGGCCGGCTGCGGGCCAGGCGGGTCACCGAGTGAACCGTCTCGGATGCCTCCCCGGCCGCTACCGCCCAACGGAAGAGCTCATCCTGCTCCTGAGCCATGCGCCGGCTCTCCTCCACCGCCAGGGGATCGGGCACCGCAATGACTCTGAGCAGCAGAACGTCTCCACCGGTGGCCTCGGCCAGGCGAAGGGCCAGAGGGAACACCTGCTCCCGTTCTCGACTGGAGGCCGACCGCAGCGGCACCAACACACGGAACCCTCCCTCCGCCTTCTCAGGCAGGCCTGGGCCGGTGAAGACCGAAGCCCCCACCTGAGCAGCGGCCTGGTGCCTGCGGGCGTAGGCCACGTACACCAGCGCACCCGCAGCCGACCAGATGGCCCCGCCGAGCCAGGACTGCTGTGGCAGGCCAATCAGCAGCACCAGCCCCAGGACCAGCGCCAGCCCGGGCACCATGGGGTGGAAGGGCAACCGGAAGAGCCTTCGCCGCTCTCGCTCCACCTGACGGCTGTACGCCGCCGTGGCGCTGAGGGCCAGGGGCGGGATGAGCCAGGCGAGGCGGGCCACCGCCTCGAGCCAGCCGGGCGGCAGCGCCCACACAAGGGCACCCGCTCCCACAACAGCGGCCAGCAGCGGCGGCCAGGGGTGGCCGCTCCGGCGCCAGGTCCGATTCAGGGCGATGGGCAGGCCCCCGAGACGGGCCAGTGTCCTGATACCATGGCCGAAGAGCCGTACGGCGGCGTCCAGCCCCAGCAGGAGGGCCACCAGCACCATGGCCACACCCACGGCCGGCGCGGCGGTGGGGCCGACCAGGCGGGCCAGCCGCAGGGCGGGCTCGGCGGCTTCGGCCCGCCCCAGGGACGGAAGCAACAGAACGGAGCCCAATAACGGCACCGCCAGCGCCGCCAGTTGAGCCGAGACCAGCTGGCGCCAGAGCCGACCGGATGCCTCGGCGACCAGCGGCGCTCTGATCCATCGGCGCGAGGAGAGGGTCAACTCCAGCGGGGCATAGGTCAGGGCGAGCCAGGCACCGAGAGGGGGCAGAGGACCCGGCGCCAGGCCTGCGGGGGCCGGGACCCAGCGCACCAGCCCCACCGCAAACAGGCCCACCAGTAGGGGCACTGCCAGCCACAGCCAGGCAGGACGCACCTCGCCCGCCAGTAAGTGCAAGACCAGCACACCCATCAGGAGGGCCAGGCCCGTCCACCTGGGTTCCAGGCTCACCCAGGGAGACAGGAGAGCCGCGGCGTGGGCCCCGGCCAGGTAGGACAGAAGAGCGACGAGGACCAGACCGGCCGTGGCCGCCCACCATCCAGTCATGAACCCGACGATGCCCTGGGCTACCTCGTGCACCAGAACGTGCGCCCCGCCGGTAGGATCGGCACTCCCGGCCAGCAGTTCGAAGGAGTTGAGCAGGGCGAGGATGAGGAAACACCCTGCCAGCAGCGCCGCGAGGATGGCCTGGAGGAGGGGTTCAGGCCCCAGGCTGCCTCCCCACACGGCCAGCAACGCCAGGCCTAGCCCGGCACCGGCTGCTACTGTTTCTGCCGGCCGTAGCCCCACCATCAAGTGCCCATCGGCCCGGTCCAAACTCATTCTCCCGGGTCACAGGTCGTGGGAGTCAGGGCACCCAGATCCTGAGACGGTGCCATCGTCCACCCGGCCCGCGTGCGGAACATGGCCCACCCTACAGGAATGACAGAGAACGAGCTCCCTAACCTCTTCCCTATCCCCTACAACCTATGACCTATCCCCTGTAACCGGTAACCTACAACCTGCACCAGAGACGCCGGGTCCAGTAGCATGTTGGTGTAGGCCGCGTTGGCCATCGGGCAGGCGCACTCGCGGGCACGTATGCTTCGCCGGAGGCTGGCCGCCTCCTCGCCCCGCCAGATAGGTCCCAGATCGTAGCCGGTCTGCCTCAGGTTCCCGATCGGTTCCGCCCGGGTGCAGCAGGTCCACACGTCGCCATCGGGGGCGATATGGCCGCTGGCCCAGCCGGCGTAGCAGGGGATGACCTGGCGCTCCTCAGCCACGATGCGCACAGCCAGGCGATAGTAGCGGGCCCGGAGAGCCTGAGTCAGGGCGGCGAAGCGCCTGGCCGGCACCGAGCCACCGGCGGACAGCAGTTCCGCCACTGCTCGCCGGTACTCCTCGGGCTCGGGCGCGAAGTCGGCATCGAGGGTGTCGAGCTCGCGGCGGCGCTCGGCGATCTCGGTGATGTAGCTATCCGGCTCCAACTCCAGCAGCGCCTGCCGGATCTGGGGCAGCCGGCTGACGTTGTAGCGCGAGATGACGGTGTGGATGCTCAGGGTCAGGTTCGGCCGGCGCAGGCGCTTGAGGCCCTGCCAGGTGCTCGTGGCCCGCTCCCAGTTGCCGGGCACTCCGCGCAGCTCGTCGTGCCGCTCGCCCACTTCGTCCAGGGACAGGTTGATGCCTACGTTGCTCTCCGGGCAGGCAGCGGCGATGCGGTCGCATGCCTCTACCACTCGATCGCCCAAGAGGCCGTTGGTGGGGATGGTGATGGCGAGGGGCCGGCAGCTCTGGTAGGCGGAGGAGACGATCTCGACCAGGTCACGCCGCAGGAAGGGCTCTCCTCCACTGAAAGTGAGGTAGCGGGGCGAATGGCCCAGGTGGCCGAACACCTGCTGCCACTCCTCCAGCTCCAGCTCCTCGGACTGCTTGCGCCAGACGTTGCAGGTATGGCAGCGGCTGTTGCAGCGGTAGGTGACGCTCACCACTAGGCTGAAGGGCAGGCTGGGCACGCCTAGGAGACGGAAGCGCCACTGGCGCACCATGGCGGGAAGCAGCGACAGCGCGCTCACCCCGGATGCCTCTCCGCCAGCACGTAGCGATGGTGGGCCCAGAGCCCCTTGACCCAGCGGGGCAGGGGTGAGCGCTCCAGCCAGGCATACCGCAGCACGCGCTCCCGCAGGTCAGGTTGGCGGCCCAGGTAGTAGTCCATGGTGCTCCACTCCCAGGAGGCACCGCTGAAGCGCCGCTGCAGGCGCTTGGAGCGTATGCCCAGGCGCTGCAACAACTCGGCGACCGGCATCACAGTGTCCGGCCAGGGCGGGACGTCCATCACTCCCTGCTCGATGGTCCGGTAGCCCCGGCCCTCGAGCGCCCGGCGCACCCGGCCGATGTCCGTCCAGGACTCGTCCACTCCCCGGAAGAACTCGGGTTCGGCCACGTGCTTGCGTAGCAAGTAGCCGGGTTGGCGGGGATTGGGCATGGCGGCGAAGACCAGCCGGCCAGACACTCGGCACAGCTCGCTCAGGAGTGCTTCGGCGTCGTCCAGGTACCACAGGCCCGCCCACTGCCAGGCCAGATCGAAAGAGCGATCGGGGAATGGCAGTTGGCTCAGTTTGGCCTGGAGGTGGAAATCCGCTTCCAGCTCCAGCTCACTCCAGAGGCGTCGCACTCCCTGCAGCCGCTCCTCGTCCGTGTCCACCAGGGTGATCGAGCATCCCAACCGGGCCAGGTGAATGCTGTTGATCCCGGAGACGCCAGCCATACCGAACAGGGGGGCCTCCAGCACTCGCTCCAGGCCGAAGCGGTGCTTAAGGCCCTCCAGGTAGTCGTTGAGGACCAGGCGCTCATAGACCAGGCCCAGCCCCTCGTTGTAGTCGGTGAGGTAGCGTCGCCAGGGAGGCTCCCCTCTGGGCCCGCCGGCGTTCGCGCCGGCCACGTCAGCGCCCGCCGGCCGATGGCTCGGACCGGAACGTAATCACCAGGGCGTCGCCCTCGTACCTGGCGCCTTCCACCGGGAGGCGCGCCAAGCTGTCGGGCAGAAGCAGGTTGTGCTTGTGGTTGCCCACCATGACGATGAGCTCCTCCCGCTTGCGGACCAACTCTATGTCCTCGCGTCTGGCCAGGGGGAGCCTCAGCGTCAGCCGGTAGGTGCCATCCGCCTTGGTTACGTCGTACGGACGCCCGCGGTGGAACACCTCAGCCGGGTTCCGGTCTCCAAAGGCAGCTTCGGCGGCGCGGCGCAGCATGTCCATCCCCATCACCTCGCGAGAGAACATGGGCACCAGGAGGAGGGGCACAGGCGAGAACGCCTGCCGCACCAGCTCCAGATTCTCCGCCTGCGACCGCTTCCACTCCTCGAAGTAGGGATCGGTCACCTCGTCCGGGATCACCCGGTTGCAGATGACTGCGTCAATGGGGAAGCCATACAGGCTGATGTAGGTGAGGGTGCGCTGAGCCTCTCGGATCACCATCTTGTCGGGGTTGAGCACGATGCGCACGCTGGAGATGTCCGCATCGGAGAGGACGCCGTGCATCCGGTCCAGGTCCTGCACCAACTCGCTCACGGCCTGAAACACCCGGTCATCGGGGAGGGGCATGTCGGTCACGTTGCGCAGGAGCGGGCGCGCCAGCCGCATGGCCTGGCGCTGGAGGGGGAAGATACGCTGGAGGTACCAGTTTGCGGCCTCGGGGAAGGCCAGGAACCGAAGCGTCTCCGCCGTGGGAGCCATGTCCACGATCACGACATCGAATTCGCCCGAGTCCTGGAGGTGCACGATCTGGAGCAGGCTGGCCAGCTCGTCCATCCCGGGAACGACGGCCACCTCCTCGGCGATGATATCGTCCAGCCCGCGCCACGATAGGAGCGTGGCCAGATACTCCTGCACGTTCTGCCAGTGCTTCTGCATCTGGTAGAGGACGTCTATCTCTTGAGCCCAGAAGTTGGGCGCCAGGAGGTTGGGCTCGGGGCCCACATCCTGATCCAGGGAGTCGGAGAGGCTGTGCGCGGGGTCGGTGCTGACGACGATGGTGCGCAGGCCCCGGTCGGCACAACGGAGGCCGGTGGCGGCGGCAACGCTGGTCTTGCCTACGCCACCTTTGCCCGTATAGAGAATCACTCGCGACATAGGTAAGCCTTTCTGGTGCTGTCAGGAGAGCGGGCACACTGCCGGTCAGTATAGCAGCCCGCCAAGGGGCGGGCTACGTACACGTGAGCATCTCACTCCGGTAGGCAGTGCCTGCGTATCCCCCACCCTAGGACAAGCGCTACTCACAGGAGCCCAAGCTCCGGGCGCCTTGCACGGGCGGGCGCGTCGCCGGATACTGGCCGGCAAGGTATCCTTCATACCTAGGCCCGGTTATGCCGGGCGATGAGGCTTGGCCACGCGGGAGGCGCAGGTGCAGGCAGAGATCCTCTATCGTCCGTCCTACTCGTTGGCTCGCGTGCGGCTGGAACCGGGCGAGCAGATGCGGGTGGAGGCCGGCTCGATGGTGAGCATGTCACACGGAATGGCCATCGAGACCAAGATGCAGGGCGGGCTCCTCAAGTCGCTGGCACGGTCGGTCCTCGGCGGCGAGTCCTTCTTCGTCAACGTCTACAGGGCCCCCGCGGAGGGAGGAGAGATCACCCTGGCCCCGGCGCTGCCGGGAGACATGTCGGTGCTCGACCTGACCGATGACGTCTTGATGGTCCAATCGGGCGCCTTCGTGGCCTCCACCGCCGGGGTGGAAGTGAACGCCTCCTGGGGCGGAGCCAAGACGTTCTTTGCCTCCGAGGGGCTCATCATGCTCCGGGCAGAGGGAACGGGGCAGCTCATCGTGGGCAGCTATGGCGCCATTCACGAGCTCAATCTGGAAGCCGGGCAGACTTACACTGTGGACACCGGTCACTTGGTGGCCTTCACGGCCGACATCGGCTTTCGGGTCCGACGAGTGGGCGGGCTGCGCTCCACGCTGCTCAGCGGCGAGGGGCTGGTGGTGGACCTCACCGGGCCGGGCCGCGTGCTGCTACAGACCCGCTCGGCAGACGCGTTCCTGTCCTGGCTGCTGCCCAGGCTTCCCAGGGATCGAGACAACCGGTCTTGACCTCGGGTCTGGTGTCTGGACGCGCGGCCGAGGCTGCCACAGCGGGCGAAGCAGCGGCGCCAGGTGAACAGGGCCGGGCCGGTTGGAGGCCTGACAGATCGGCGGCGGACGCCGCGCGGGGGTTGATGCCATGACACACATGCTGATGGTGATACTGGTAGACAGACGACACGTGCCGCCACTGCTCCGGGCCTGGCAGGCACTGGGGTTGCCCGGCGTCACCATGATGGAGGGTGCCGGCGCCTACCGGGCCACCAGCTGGCTAACCAGCGTGGGGCTGGGCGCCCTCGACCGCCTGCTGGAGGCGGAAGAGGTTCGCCGACAGACACTCATTGCCGTAATAGAAGATGACGACCTATTGCAGCGGGCCATCTCGGAAGCCGAGCGGGTGGTAGGAGGCTTTGAGCACCCGAACACGGGCGCTCTCTTCGTCCTGCCGGTAGTCGAAGCCAGGGGCATCCAGCCGCGACGGGCGCCGCAGCCGCCGGTGCAGGAGCCGCTGCCCGTGGCCGAGCCCGAGTGGCGCCTGCGCCGCGAAACCCTGGTGGACGAGATCGTCCCCATCCTCAACCTGCAACCCACCATCGTGAAGGCCGACACCACGCTGGACGAGGTGGCGCGCGCGCTGCTGGAGCACCCCAGCGTCTTGGCCGCCTGCGTCGAGGACGACAACGGCCGCCTCATCGGTCTGGTGGACCTGGAGTCGGTGGCCGAGGACCTGTTCTTCTACATACTGCCGGAGGAGTTCCTGAGCGAAGTGGTGGACCTGGAGAAGGCCCTGGCCTTCGCCAAGCGCAGCCGCCTCCGTACTGCCGCCGATGCCATGAAGCCGCCCGTGTGGGTCAAGCTGGGGGAGACGGTGAGAGAAGCCTTTCGCCGGATGCACGAGAACCACATCCTGGGCCTGCCGGTGGTGAACGACCAGTACTGCGTGGTGGGCTTCATCAACATGCTGGAACTGCTGACCATCTTCATCGGCCAGTCCAATGACTCCAGCAGCCCCCGCCCGGCCGAATCCTAGCCTCCTCGTCCCAGAAGCCGCAAGCAGGCCCCTAGTCAGCTGCGCCAGCGCCCGGTTACTCCCCACAGCTCGGGGCCGGAGTCCGGCCCCGAGCTGACCAGCGTAACGCCTACTCGATCTCGGTGTAGCGCTCCCGCCGGGCACCGCACACGGGACAGCGGTCGGGCGGCTCGCCTAGTACCGTGTGTCCACAGACGGTGCAGATGAAGATGGGGCTTTCGGGCAGGTCCTTCCCCGAGTCCACCGCTTCCAGGGCGTCGGTGTAGAGCCAATGGTGGATCTCCTCCACCGCCAGGGCGTTCTTGAAGGTGGTGATAGCCGGGCCCACGCCCTCCTCCTGAGCCTGGGCCAGGAACTTGGGGTACATCTCCCTGAACTCGAATCCTTCGCCCGCGATGGCGGCCTGGAGGTTCTGCCGCGTCTCCCCGATGCCGCCCATGGCCCGCAAGTGAGCGTGGGCGTGGACTGTCTCCGCCTCTGCCGCGGCGCGGAACAGCCGGGCTACCATCGGGTAGCCGTCGGCCTCGGCCTGCTTGGCGAAGGCCAGGTAGCGGCGATTGGCCTGGCTCTCTCCGGCGAATGCTTCCTTGAGGTTGTCACTGGTTGCCATCACAAAGGCTCCTTCAACAGTGATGTAACATCGCGGCCCAACCGCGGCTTTCCTTATACCCACCCGGACCGTTTCGGTCAAGAATTGGCGGCGCCAAGCGCAACAGGAGCACGTCCTAGCGTGAGAGAGAGTGCAAGAGCGTTCGAGGGAAGGGGTGCCGACGCGTTCTAAGCAGTTCAGCTCGTGCGATTCACCTATGCCTGGTTGGCTGTCCCTTCTGCCGAACAGCCCGCCCTGAGCCTGTCCAATGGAAGCATGAACAAGGCCTCCCTCTACTGGCGGCAGAGGGCCTGTTGCGAGTGGAGGCAGGTGGAAAGCCAGCGTAGACTTCTCGAACGGCGAAGATGTATATGGAGCAGCATGCGGACAGCAGATCACCACAGGTGCAACCGTGTCTGCCCGGGCCTTTCTCTGCGAGTGCGAGTCGCCGGGCCGGAACATGGCCCCCCATCGGACCTTGCGTCTAGCAGCGAGGGGACCTTTCGTCCCGACTTGGGGCATCTGTGAGCCTGCACATGACGGGGGTGGCAAGCCAACCGGGCGCATCGGAGATCATTTGGCCGCGGGCCCAGAGACCCAGGCGCCAGAGCGCGAGGGTGCAGGCGATGCGCCAGCCCCAGTCCTCGAGAGATTGGCCGCAGACACCCTACGCAATGACTGCGGTTAGGGACGTGAAACAGCCTGCTCTAGCGCCCGGCCAGACCAGTGATGGTGATGCCCTGGATGAAGTAGCGCTGGGTGAAGAAGAACAGCACGATGATCGGTACGACCGTGATGGCTGAAGCAGCCATGAGCAGGGCATAGTAGGTGCTGTAACGGCCGCGGAAGGCGTTCAGTCCAATCGCTAGCGTGAACTTCTCTCTAGTGCTGATATAGATTAGGGGCTCCATGAATGCATTCCAGTTATCAAGAAAGGAGAATATCGCCACAGTGGCGAGGACTGGCCGTGATAGAGGCATGATAATCCGGGTGAAGATGAGGAAGCTCGAGGCGCCATCCATCCTGGCAGCTTCATCAAACTCCGGGGGGATGCTGGCGAAGAACTGGCGGAACAGGAAGACGTTGAACGCGCCACCACCGCACCAAGCCGGCACCACAAGAGGCAAGTAGGTATCCATCCACTTGAGAGACTTGAAGATCAGAAACCGAGGTATGAGAGTGACCACGCCAGGGAGCATCATGGTGGATATCACCAGTAGAAGCCACGCCTCCCGCTCACGAAAGCGGAGCCGAGCCAGGGCGAAACCTGCCATGGAGGCGGTGATAACCGTTCCAGCCAGTGCGGAGAGCGTAATGACCATGGTGTTCCTGAACCACAGCCCGAACGGCACTGCTTCCACCACGGTCACGTAGTTATGCCAGATCACTGGATTAGGTATGAGTTCTGGCGGATAGGCAAACTCACGTCCGGTCGCCTTCAGGGAGGTGGAGAGCATCCAGATTACTGGTACTGTGAACAGCAGCGACGCCAATACCAGGATCAGATGGAGCGCCGCTCGACGGAGCAGGACCCAGAGGGCACGAGAACTAGCCCGGCTCGAAGCCGCCGATGGCATGACCGGCCTTGGTGCTGTAGTCTCTCGCGCTGCCATCATCACCTTATCTTAGCGCCACCACTTCGAACTGCCTGGCCCATCTACTCCACCTCGTAGTACACCCAGTATCGTCCCACTCTAAACTGCAACAGAGTAAAGCCCAGAATGATCACGAACAACACCCAGGCTAGGGCCGAAGCATACCCCATCTTGAAGTACTGGAAGCCATTCCTGTACAGGTAGAGCACGTAGAAGAGTGTAGCATTCTGTGGGCCTCCGCCAGTAGCTACGAATGCGGTGGTGAAAACCTGAAAAGAGCCAATGATACTGACCACCGCGTTGAAGAAGATGCTGGGTGAAAGCAAGGGGACAGTGATGTGCCGCAGCATGTGCCAGTTGCGGGCACCATCCACTCTTGCCGCTTCGTAGTACAGATCAGGAATGCCTTGCAGCCCGGCGAGGAAGATGATCATCTGCCCTCCGATCCCCCAGAGGCTCATGATGATCATGGAGGGCTTGGCCAGCTTGACATCCATGAACCAACGCTGAGGGGGCAACCCAACCGCCCGAAGCAGAGCGTTGGCCAAGCCAAATTCGGGATTCAGCAACCACAACCACATCATGGCGTTCGCCACTGCGGGCGTCAGTGAAGGCAGATAGAAGGCCGTACGGTAGATTGACACCCCTCTAACCTGGCGGTTCAGCGCCATGGCTGCAACGAGAGCCACGGTGATCTGGAGCGGCACCCCGATGAATGTGTAGAACGCGGTGTTCCCTAGCGCCTTGACGAACAGCTCGTCCTCTAGCATGTGTCTGAAGTTTTCTAGTGCTACCCACTTCGGCGCCAGAAGTATCTGATAGTCAGTGAATGCCAATCCGGCAGACGTCAACATGGGGCCCAGCGTCCAGGCCAGGAAACCGAGAATCCATGGGAGGAGAAACACGTAGGCTTCCACATGTTCGCGCGATCTCACCCCGCGTCTGCCAGCGACCGTCCTCAGAAGACCAGCTGTCATGGAGCTCCCCCGTGCGTCACAGCACGTGCCCACGCCATAGCTCTGGCGTACGGCGGGGACGATGTAGGCTAACAAACGTCACACAGAGGCGCGACCCCGGCTGCCGATTGGGAGAAAACGGGGCTGAGCCATGGCTCAGCCCCAAGGCAACCGCTAGTCCCCCAACCAGCCTTGTTGCTCGGCCGGGATATCGGCGAGCAGCGGGTCGATCTTCGCACAAGCTTCGGCTGCGTACTCGGCCGGAGTCATGTCCCCAGCTAGAACCGCCTCATAACCAGAGGCAAGGATGTCGCCCATCTCGGCCCACTTGACCGTGACCGGCTGACGACCAGTGTGATTCTCGGTGCCATCAATCATCACTTCTACGTTGATGGTGTCCCCCAAAGCTGCATGCAGGCTCTCGGGTGTGGCCACGCCCAGGCGCGCTGGCATCAAGTAGCCGCCATCCAGCAGCATCTCCGCACCCGCTGGCCCCGTGATCCATTCCGCGACGCGCCAGGCAGCATCCTTGGCTGGTGCTTCACTCCAGACGCAATAGCAGTCAGATGGGGCCCTAGTGAGAGCTGTCTGCCCTTTACCCCGCGGCATGGGGGCTACGTTCCACACCAGCCCCTCGGTCGCCATCATGATTGACGAGTTCTGTACCGTCCTTGGCGTCATGGCGACACGATCAGTGCCGAACATCGTATCCATGCCCTCGGTCGCCTGGTCAGGTGTGGGCCACACTCGATGCACATTGATCAGATCGGACAGAAACTGCAGACCCTCCTGAGTCAATTCGTCGTCCAGCGTGCATTGAGTGCGTTCTTCGTTGAGGACACGACCACCATTGCTCCACACCCAGGGGAACATGTATGGCCACCAGCGAGTCTGCATGTAGCCGTAGATCTTGCTTGTGCCTTCGCCGCTGGTCAGGGCCAGAGCGGTATCCAAGAAGTCCTCGTAGCGCCAGGCCTCGGAGTCCCATTCAGTGGGCGGCAGATCTACGCCAGCCTTCTCGAACACAGTCTGGTTGTAGTACATGACCACCGTACTGACAGAGAACGGCAGTCCGTACATCGCTCCCGCGTGAACGTGCTTCTCCCACTGGTACGGGATGAAATCCTCTCTCTTGATGACGCTACTCGTGTCAATGTAGGGCTGGAGATCTAGCACTCCCGCGCGCACGGCAAACCCCGGGACTTGCTTTGACTCCATCTCCATGACTTCAGGCGCCACGCCGCCCGCCATGAGCACCTGAAGCTTCTGGAAGTAGTCCTCGCCGAGGACTTGCTGGGGCCGCAGGATGATGTCAGGGTTGTCTTCCATGAATGCGCTGAATATCCCCTCCCACACGGCCTGTTGTGCCAGGTCGTCCGCATAGAACGAGATATTGATCGACACTGCGCCCTGCGCAGCAGCCGGCGCGGCAGTCTGCACTACAACCCGAGTTACCTCCTTCTCGACAACCTGCGGGCTAGCAGCGCCGGCACAAGCAGCGAGAACCATGCCGCCTACCCCTGCACTGGCGCTCCGCACGAAACGCCTCCTGGAGAGCCCCACATTGGTCATTGCGTCCCCCTTTTGCCCAGACGATATTCGACAGAAGGCGGCCAGATAGATGCGGCCATTGTACTGGCAGTACAGCGGCAGCACAACCACAAGCGCCCGCAACCCTGCTTTCCATCGCGACTCCAACCGAGGTAAGCCAAGGAACCGGGACCGTCTTCCGTGCGACTGGCACACAAACGGGACCGCGGAAGGCACCCAGCACAGGGGCCATCAGCGTCACAGGCTGGACCCTCGTGCCGCCCGCTCCCGGCCCACAAGCGTGGGGGGTCATCTGCGGCTGGCCGAAGAGCCTGCCCCTGCGGTGCCCTCGGAGCGGCTTTGCACGTCTGACACCCGCGGTAGACTGCCTTGCCCCGTGCGCTGACTACCGTGCCCCGACCGCGCGCCTTCGCCGGGGCGTTCGCCTCCGCTCTTCCGCTAGACCGCCGGCGCTCGCGGCGATAAACTGGCCTTGGCGGAGGCATGATGGCTCACAGAGCGCGCTACGCTCACACCAATCTCGTGGCCAAGGACTGGCGGCGACTAGCCCACTTCTACCACAGCGTCTTCGGCTGCGAGCCCGTCCCCCCAGAACGGGACCTGTCGGGAGAGTGGCTGGACCGAGCCACCGGCATCGCCAACGCCCGCATCCGGGGGGTCCATCTGCGCCTGCCCGGGCACGGGGATCGCGGCCCTACCCTGGAGATCTTCCAGTATCTGGACCGTCAGGAGGCGCTGCAGCCGGCCAAGACCCCCGACCGCCCCGGTCTGGGCCACCTGGCTTTCCAGGTGGACGACGTCCAGGCGGCGCTGGCCCGGGTTGTGGCTGCCGGCGGGGGCGCCGTGGGCCACACGGTGACGGCAGACATCCCGCAGGCCGGCCGGATCACCTTCGTCTACGCCACCGACCCCGAGGGCAACATTATCGAGCTTCAGCAGTGGGCCTCATCGAAAGGAGGTCGGGAAGAGTGACCAAGGTGGAACGCGTGCGAGCTGCCCTGAGAGGGGCCGAGGTGGACAGGGTGCCGGCCAGCTTCTGGTTTCACTTTCCCCCGGAGCAGGCCCACGGCGACGCCTCCGTCCGCGCTCACCTGGACTACTACCGCGCCTCCGGGGTGGACTTCCTCAAGGTCATGAACGAGCATCCCTACCAGGCCAACGTGGCCATCCAATCCCCGTCCGACTGGCGTCTGGTTCGCCCGGCGCCCTCGTCATCGCCCTTCTTCCAGGAGCAACTGGACGAACTCAGGCGCATCGTGGACGCCATTGGCGACGAGTGTCTGGTGATCACGACCGTGTTTGGACCGTTCGCCGCCGGCGGCCACGCCAGCGGGGAGAGGGTGGCAGAGCACCTCCGGGCCGACCCCGAGTCGGTGGGGCAGGGGCTGGCGGCGATCGCCGAGAGCCTGGCTCGGTTCTGTCTGGCCTGCCTCGAGGCGGGCGCCGCCGGCATCTACTACTCCGCTCAGGGCGGGGAGCGCGACCGGTTCAGCGAGGAGCAGTTCCTTACCTGCGTCAAGCCGCACGACCTGGCCATTCTGCGAGCTATCGCCGATGCGGGCGAGTTCCACCTGTTGCACATATGCGGCAACCACATCCGTTTGGGAGCCTACGCCGACTACCCCGCTCATGCCGTCAACTGGGCTGTGGGCAAGGGCAATCCGAGCTTGGCCGAAGGCAAGGAGCTGTTCGCTCGTACAGTGGTGGGCGGAATGGACAACCGGGGCATCATCGTTGATGGTTCGCGGGACCGGATCCAGGCGGCGGTGCGGGACATCATTGCCGGCTTCGGCACTCGCGGGCTCATGATCGGCGCCGATTGCACCCTGCCCACCGGTATCCCGATCGAGAACGTGCGCGCGGCGGTCGAGGCCACCGCTCTCTGAGGCCCGCTTGCGGGCCCCAACCTGACTTCAGGAGATAGCCATGCCTGCCGCGGACACCCCTCCCCCGCCCGGACCACCGCACTCGGCTCAGGCCGCCGGCGAGCTGGTCCTCCTCCCCTACTCGCGCATCGAGTATCGAGGCGTGCCCCTCCTGCTGGGTCGCACCCGCGACCGCGACGTGATCGTGGCCCCGGCCTTCCGGCAGGCGCCGAACTCGATGGAGGCCGGGCATCCTCCGCTGCCCCTGTCAGGGGGGGAGCCCAGCGGTGAGGCGACCATCTTCCCCGCCCACTACGACAACATGATCAGCTGGGAGGTCCACCTGGCCCCCGAGCGGCGCCTCCAGCCCCTCAACCGGGCTGGGTTCGGCTATGGCTTCGGAGCCGGCAACCGCATGGTGATCTCCTGGAACGACCTGCCTCACCTGCGCGCCCGGGCCACGCTGGGCGGGTGGGATGGAATCTTCGCCGCCATGCTGCAGTCGTCGGCTCCCTTCTGGTTCATCCAGCAGTCCATCGTGCGCGAGCTCATTCCCGAGGGGCTGGAGCCGGCTCACTACCCCGGTATTGGCCACACCGGAGGCTACGGCCCGCGGGAGTTCCTGCGTGCCGGCCTGTTCGCCTTCGCCGGGTTGGGCGGGTACACCCGCTATGGGCTTCCCATCGGCGCCGACGCCGACCACGCCATCGTGACAGGGCACGACGAGGAGTCCCTGCAGCGTTCTCTGGCCATGAACCGCCTGGCGCTCTCCGAGGCCCGGGACTTCACCAAGTTCACCGTGGATACCAGCCACCTGTTCGGCTTCCCAGCGGAGATCGGGCCTCAAGATCGGGAGCGTCTGCTGAAGGTTTTCCGCGGCCGCCATTTCCGCATCCCCAATGTGCTGCCCGGCGGGCAGGAACGGGAATACGAGTTCGACCAGGACGAGGTCCTTCGCCTGGGCCGGTTGTACTGGCGCGCCTGCGCCGTGCACAAGGAGCTCTACGATCACGTCGCCTCCGAGCGCTCCGGTCGCCCCTTCGACTATGAGCTCTCGCTGGACGAGACGCCCCTGGCCACTCCGCCACGAGAGCTGCTCTTCTACCTGGTGCTCCTCTACGACGTCATGGGCCTGGAGCAGGGCGGCGTGGCCTCGGCGGGGCCGAACCTGGGGTACAACAAGCGGGAGGACTTTCGCGGCGACCTGGATTGGCTCCAGGAGCAGGCCAACGCCTGCGCCTCCATCCTGGCCCACTTCGGGGCCATGTTGGCAGTGCACTCCGCCGACGGAGAGAGGGCGGCCACCGGCAAAGGAGTGGGCTTCGACGTCACCCTGTTAGCCGCCACCGGCGGGCGAGCCGAGCTCAAGGTGGCCGACGTCTACCAGGAGGTCCTCTGGCACACCCTCGAATCTTCCCCGGAACCGGCCGAGCGGGAGCTGTTCCGGGAAGCCTGGCGGCGCACTTATGCCGCCGTGGCCCTGCTGGCCGAGGTCTACCGGCGAGAACTGGCGCCACTGCCCCCTGACAAGGCTCAGCGGGTGCTGATGGACCCCATGTGGCAGGGCCGAGTGGCCCGGAACTACGGTGCCGAAGCCTTGCGGGTCACCCACGGCGTCATTCATTACGGGCTGCCCCTGTTCCGCCTGGCGTCGGACCTGGTGGGCCGAGCCGACCCGGATTGGCCCAGCGCCGAGGCCGAGCTCTTCCGACGGTTCATGTTCCTTACCTACCGCGGTCTCCGCCCGGACATCCTGCGCCTCCTGACCGCGGAGGGCTGGGCTCGGGTCTCTCGGGCCATCCACGAGGCCACCATGGTCCGCATCCGGGCTATGGGCTGGGAGCTGGAGGCATAGACGATGCGAGACTTCGAGCGGCGGGTGGCCCTGGTCACCGGTGGAGGAAGTGGCATCGGGCGGGCGGTTTGCCTGGAGCTGGGCCGGAGAGGGGCGGCCGTGGCAGTGGCGGACCTGTCGCTGGCTCGGGCCCAGGCCACCGCCGCCGAGCTGGTCGGCGAGGGCGGCCAGGCCGGGGCCTACCCGGTGGACGTCTCATCGGCGGACCAGGTGCGCGAAACAGTGGAAGCGGTGTGCCGGCAGTGGGGCGGGGTGGACACTCTGGTCAACTCCGCGGGTATCTACCAGATAGGGGGGATCGAGCAGATCCCCGAGGCCGATTGGGATCGGGTACTGGCGGTCAACCTCAAGGGCCCCTACCTCCTCTGCCGTGAGGTGGTGCCCATCATGCGTCGCCGCGGCGGAGGCGTCATCGTCAATGTGTCTTCCATCTCCGGCCGCACCAAGTCGGACCTGGCCGGGGTGAACTACGCCGCCTCCAAGGCGGGCCTGATCGGGCTCACCATGTGCCTGGCCAACCAGCTGGCCCGCGACGGCATCAGGGTCAATTGCGTGGCCCCCGGCACCATAGACACCCCCATGAACGTCTCCTTGTCACCCGAGAGCCGCCAGGCGCTTACCCAGCGGGTGCCCCTCGGGCGCCTGGGGCTGGCGGAGGAGGTGGCAGCTGCCATCGCCTTCCTGGCCTCGCCGGCCGCCTCCTACATCACTGGAGAGACGCTCAACGTCAACGGCGGCGCCTTCATGGTGTAGGCCGATAGAACGCTGATTCCCGCTGATCACGGAGATGAGAGGTGCAGGAACGGCAGATAATGGCGTAGCATCAGCGCAATCGGGGCTCAATCTTTGCCGCTGTCGGGCGGCCGCCCCTATACTGGAGTGTTGTTCCGCCTAGAGGGAGTTGTGCCATGAGAGAGTCTTTTGCCGAGGCGTTAGAAGGCGTGCGGCAACAGGCCGAGGGCTGGCTCAAGGAGAGTAATCTCCGCCAGCTGTCCGCGGCCACCGCCGAGGAAGTACATGCGTTCGCAACCGTGTGGTCGGACCTGGAAGCGGACAGGCGCTTCCAGCTGATTACCGCTCTGGCTGGCCTAGCGGAGGAGAGTCGGGAGCTCTCCTTCGAGCCTCTCTTCGAGGTCACTCTCGAGGACGACATCGCCGAAGTGCGCTCGACCGCCGTGGCCGGGTTGTGGGAGGTCTCCGACAATCGCCTGGCAGAGAAGGTGCTGGGCCTGCTGAGGGATGACCCGGACGCGGGAGTCCGCGCCGAAGCAGCCACCGCCCTGGGCACGTTCTTGGCCACCAGCGAGCCCGAAGGGGACTCGGCCGGCCTGCGGCAACGGGTCGAGGACGCGCTGCTGGAGGCCATCAACACGGACACTGAGGATGTTCTGGTTCGACGGCGGGCGATCGAGTCCTACGGCTACGCTGACGATCCGTACGTAGATGAGATCCTGATGGACGCCTACGACAGTGACGAGGACGAGATGGTGGCCAGCGCCATCTTCGCCATGGGGCGCCGCTTGGATGAGCGCTGGCTGGGTATCATCCACCGGGAGCTGAGCAGCGAGGTGGACGAGATTCGCCTGGCCGCCATCTACGCCGCCAGTGAGATCGGTAGCGGGGCCAGCGTGCCCTACCTGCTTCGCATCATCGGCGAGGATCCCAGCGACGACATGCGTGTAGCCGCCGTCTACGGCCTGGCCGAGATCGAGGCCCCCGAAGCGGCGCGCATCCTGGAGGACCTTCTGGAGAGTGAGGACGTGGCCGTGCAGGTGGCGGCCGACGATGCCCTGGACCTTTGGCAGTCTCGCGACGACCTGAGCGACATGGTTATGTTCGACTATGGGCCGCCGCGCGAGGAGGGTCACTCAGGCAACGGCAGGGATAGTGGGTAGTGGCTAGCAGCCGGAAGACAGAGAGCCTCGCCCAGGGATAGTGGATGCACGCTTACTACGTGCCGCTGTGTCCTAGCCACTAGCCACTGGCCCATGCTGCTGCGAGTACTGATCAACAACATCGTCCCCGCCTTCATCGTGATAGGCGTGGGCTTCACCCTGGATCGGACCCTCAAACCTCACATCCCCACCATATCGCGCCTGGCGCTCTATGCCCTGAGCCCGGCCCTGGTCTTCACCTTGCTGGTCAACTCGGAGCTCGAGAGCTCTCAGCTAACCCTCATAGCTGGGTACGCGGCCGCCGTTCACCTGGCCATGATAGCGGTGACGGCGCTCACCGCTCAGGCCCTGCGCCTGGACCAGGCCACCGCTCCTGCCTTCACCTTAGCCGGAACCATGGTGAACTCGGGCAACTTTGGCCTCTCCGTGATCCTGTTTGCCTATGGCGAGGAAGGTCTCCGGCTGGCGGTCATCTACTTCGTCACTACCGCCGTCCTGGCGAACACCGTGGGGGCCTTCATCGCCTCCCGCAGCAGCGGCTCGTGGACCCAGTCCGTCCGGGGGGTGCTCAGGCTTCCCCTGATCTACGCCACCCTACTCGCCGTCGCCTTCCGTCTGGTGGGGTACGTGCCGCCACAGGTCGTCATGCGCCCGCTGGAGACCATTGGCCAGGCCGCCGTCCCCGTGTTACTGCTTATGCTGGGCATGCAGCTCTCCCGCAGCCGGGTGCAGGAAGACCTGCGTCTGTCGTCGCTGGCAGCGGTGTACAAACTGGTGCTCATGGCCCTGGTGGCCTTCGGGCTGGCGGAGGTCATGGGACTGACCGGTCTAGTGCGGCAGGTGTGCATCGTAGAGTCCAGCACTCCCACGGCCGTGACCGCGGTGCTGCTGGCCACCGAGTTCCGGGCCCGCCCCCAGGTGGTGGCCAGCACTGTCTTTCTGTCTACCTTGGGCGCAGCTGTGACCCTGACGGTGGTGATCGCCACTCTGGCCTGATGGCCGCCGGGCCCCGCTCTTCGGCCGCTGTGCCTCCTCCTGTATCCGGGGTGCAACGAGCCCCGAGGAGTGCGCGCGCCCACGCGCGCCTTGTCCCCATACGCATGCCGCACCTGGCGAGGCGCACTCCTACCCCGCCCGACGGGCTCTAGAGGCACCTTCATCCGAGGAGTGCGCGCGCCCACGCGCGCCTTGTCCCCATACGCATGCCGCACCTGGCGAGGCTCACCCCTACCCCGCCCGACGGGCTCTAGAGGCACCTTCATCCGAGGAGTGCGCGCGCCCACGCGCGCCTTGTCCCCATACGCATGCCGCACCTGGCGAGGCTCACCCCTACCCCGCCCGACGGGCTCTAGAGGCACCTTCATCCGAGGAGTGCGCGCGCCCACGCGCGCCTTGTCCCCATACGCATGCCGCACCTGGCGAGGCTCACTCACCACAAGACACTTGAGCCTACCAGGACACCACAGCCCCGCTCTCGCAGCCGGCCCAAGGGCGGGCTCTGCCGGACCTAGCTCCGGGGTCCTCCTGAGCGGACAAGCGCCCCAAGAGCCGCGCCCCTGATTCTGGCCATTGCGCCAGGTGACAGGTAAGCTGCCGCCACGTATAATGGTAAGTGAACAGGTATGCTCGGCAGGTGACAGGCCAAAAGAGCTGCAAGTGGGAAAGTGTCGGGTCCTTCTGGAAGCCTTTCGAGGGAGAGAGACATGCCCAAAGTCTTCCACTGCCAGACCGTAGGATGGGATTGCGAGTACACCGCCCGCGCCGAGACCGACACCGACGTGCTGAGGCTGGCCCGAGAGCACGTGATCGAGAAGCACCACCTGGCCAGCCTCACCCAGGAGCTGGAAGCCCGGGTGCGATCGGCCATACACAACGTAGGGGAGGACGGCTGTCCCCTCTGCCGCTAAGGTCCGACTGCCCAGCTTGACACCACCTCCCGGGGCCCTTATAGAACCAGAGGCGCCCGGGCTCGGGCGCCCAATCGTCCGCCCGGCAGGTGGTGATGCAGATCTCCAAGCTTAGGCGCGCAGCCCGGTCCGGAGGGGCGACCGGAGAGACTTGGGTAGCTCCCTTCCTCAGCCTGGTAGCGCTCATCTTCCTGAGCGACATGGTCTCGGGGCCCGGCAGGACGCTCCTGCCGGTGTACGGCGAGGCCGTCCTCCGTCGCCCTCCCTACTTCACCTCCACCCTGGTCTCGCTGCAGCTCATCTTCGGGGCAGTGTCGGCCCTGGCCGGGGGCGCCCTGAGCGACGCTCTGGGCCACAAGCGCGCCCTGATCGTGGGGCTGTCCGGCGTGCCGCTGGTGGGCCTGGGCTTCGTGGTGCATTCGCCCGCGGCACTGGTCCTATTCTGGACCTACATCGGCTTCGCCTTCGGCTCTCTCACCGTCGGCCGGCAGTCCTACATGATGGCCTCGGTCCCGGCGCGCCACTTGGGCACCGCCACCGCCCTGGTCTTCTTCGGCCTCACCCTGGGCAGCGCCCTGGGCAACTACCTGGCGGCACCGGTGCTGGACCGTTACGGCTTCGGCGTCTTGGGCGCCGGCATGACAGCGATCGCCTTGGTGGCGCTGCTGGTGGGCTTCTGGGCCCTACCCAACGTAGGGGCCCGCGAGGAGAGGCCCAGCGCGGCCGCCACCCTTACCGGATATCGCGACCTGCTCCGGCGTCGTCCGGTGCAGTTGCTGGCGGTGATTCGCTTCGTCCCCACCGCCTACTGGGGCACGGCCACTCTGCTGATGCCTCTGCTCATCTACCGCGTCGCCGGCACCCCTTCCGCCGCCGCCTACTACGGCACCATCAGCCTGCTCTTCGCCTCCGCCTGCCAGCTGCTGTCGGGCCGAGTGGCCGACCGGTGGGGAGTGCGCTCCTCCATCGTGGTGCTCACCGGCCTGATCGCCGCGTTCTCGCTCCTCACCGGAGCCTTCAGCCAGAGCCTGACCGGGCTGTACGTCTTCGGCATGCTGGGGGCGGGGGCGGCCTGGTCGCTCTCCGTCACCATACCGGGATTGGTGCACGGCATCGTCCCCCGAGAGGAGCACGGCCGCACCCTCGGCCTGGTCCACGTAGCCTGGTGCGCCGGCTCGCTCACCGGCACCCAGCTGGGTGGCTGGCTGGTGGACCTGCACAGCGGCCTTCCCTTCTTCCTGATGGGAGCGCTGTGTCTGGCGGCCGTCGGTAGCGCCGCCCTCCTGGGCCCCTGGCTCAGGGCGGGCGTAAAGAGCTAGCCCATGCCGGCCTCCTACACCCTCCAGGCCTCGAGACCGCTGCCCGGGCAGGAGGTGACCAGCAGGCCCTCTGGCTCCAGCAGGGCCGCGACATGGGCCGGCCCGCCCAGCCTGGCGGTGCGCAGGACCTGCCCGTCCCCATCCAGCACGGTCAGCAGGCCCTCGTCTGCCAGGACTGTCACCCCGTCCGGGCCCGCCCACAGGTAGCTCGGAGCCTCCGGCAGGCGAGTTCGCCAGCGGATGGTCCCATCCACGGTGACGGCATAGACGCTGTTGTTGGCGCTGGCCACCACCAGCTCCTGCCTGTCACCCCCTCCATCGCGCGTCGCCAGCCCGGCGATGCGGTCGCCGGTGCGCAGCACGAAGGCTACTTCGGCTCGCCGGTCGGGCCCGCTCTCGAGCGGGGGCCGAACCACCTGAACCGTTCCATCCACGCAGCCGAAAGCCACCAGCCTGGCCCCGGTGCCATCGGCCACCGTGGTGACGGCGGACGCCCCTGGGCCATACACGGTGCTGTGCTGCCATTTGCGTCGGCCCTCGGCCGAGACGCAGGACCACCAGTAGTACTCTGTCCCCGCCACTAGTTCCAGGGCGCCGTCCCCGTCCGCGTCGGCCACAGCGCCGGCAGTGGAGGCGTGCACGCTCTCGAACTGCCACAGGAAGCGGCCCTGATGGTCGAGGGCGTAGTAGTGCCAGTTCTCCGCCCCCACGATCACCTCTTCGCGGCCGTCCCCGTTCAGGTCGCCATGCAGCAGGACGCGCACGATGCCGTCCCGCTTGTAGTAGGGGATGCGGTACTGCCACAGGGTGGCCCCCGCCAGGTCCAATGCCGTGACCAGACCCCTGCCGCTGCCCACGATCAACGCCGGCCCCTCGGAGCCGAACCGGGCGCTGCCCACGGCGGTGACGTTCCCCTCCACCTGAGCTCGCCAGAGCACCCGACCGTCGGCAGCGAGCAACCGGACCCCGCCCTCCTCGTCGCCGGCGAGCAGGCGCACCGCCTCGGCAGTCTCGACCGGCGCCAGGGCAGACACCTCCGCTCCGGCCTGAACGGCCCACACCGGATCAGCCTCGCGAGCGGAAGACTCCCTCCCACCGGCCCGGGGCACCGCCGCCTCCTGCCACATAGCTCCCAGAGCCCTGCGCAGGCAGTCGGATACAGCCGTGTCCCCGTTGAGGACAAACGCCAGGGTGTGCCTGCCTTCGGGCAGGGTGAAGGTCAGCCGGTCTCCTTCTTGTCGGACGGGACGCTCCTGTCCGTCCACTGCCACCCCCGTGACCCCGGGCAGGGTCAGCGTCAGCAGGGCGGCGTGGTCGGCGACGGTCATAGCCTCCCCCCGCTCCAGGTTCAGCTCCAGGGAAACGGGGCGGTCGGTGCGCACCGAGAACCCATCGCACTCTAGGCGGGTGCCCTGGGCAAAGGCGAAGCGCCGCTCCCCCACCCACCAGGCCTCGGCATCGGTGGCGATAGTCGGAGTCGTCTCATCCGGCACGCGCACGCCCGTCCACTCCAGGCTCCCTTCGCTTCGCACCAGGACCGACCCCGGGCCCAGGCGCCGCACCTCAGGGGCCCCTTCATGGGCCAAGCGTGGTCGGAGCAGGTTGAGGAAGGTCAGCGCCTCTCCCGCCCGCAGCCGGGCACCGCGGTCCTGCTGCAGCACCCGCACGACGGGCTCGGCCAGGGTGTACGGCTTCCAGTTGGACGAGGTGAGCTCATCCACCTTCATCGCCAGAGTGGCCCCGTCCCCGTTGACGATGTCCAGCCGCCGATCCTGCTGCGCCACCGTGAGGGCCGAGTCCTGCAACTCCACCCGGCCCAGCACCCTCCATAGGGCGCGGAAGTCGTAGTCGCCCTCCTCTCGCGCTCGCATCACGTCCGCCACCACCATGTAGGGGCGAACCTCGTGTTCGCCCGCCCCAGCCCCACCGCCCCCACCTCCGCAGGGGCCAACCTCGCGTTCACCGACCCCAGCCCCGCCGTACCCACCTCCGTAGGGGCCAACCTCGTGTTCGCCTGCCTTGCGCCAGATGATGTTGCGTTCCCAATCGCAGCCGGCGTAATCCCGCACAGTGGTACGGATGAAGGCGCACGAACCCAGGTCAGCCACCAGGTCGCTCCAGGTGAAAGGCGGAATCTCCCCGGTGACCCCGTCCTTCAGGGGCAGCACGCCATTGTGGAAATTCGGGGTGGAACAGTAGTAGTCGCAGTCGGCCAGCCAGATGCGGCCCAGGGCGGTCAGACGAATGATGGAGTTGCCGTCGTAGTGCCTATGGCCCCCACAACTGATGCCGTCCAGCAGCAGGTACTCGCTGTCCTCGGTGAGCCCGCCGCGCAGGGCGATCTTGTCGAAGGCCCTCTCCAGGGGCAGGACCTGGGGTCCACCGGTGGAGAGGAAGAAGCGGCGGTCCATGGGCACTACCTGCACACCGATGGCATCGCTCGGCTCTACCGGCTCGACCCCGGCGTTGTAGGCGCTGATCGGGCCCAGCCCGATGACCCGGGGAGCCTTGGCGTTGGGCCGCTCGGCTACCCACTGGTAGCGACCGTCGCCATAGTACCAGGCAGCCATGGACAGCAGTGGCCACTCCGAGCCCCAGCCGAAGGGATCGCGGGTATCGCCGTAGGAGGCCTGGTAGCCCAGGCTGTCCATAGAGGCCAGGGCCAGCTCCGCTCCCTGGCGCAGATGCCCTTTCTCGAAGTACTCCATGTGTGGGCGGGCCAGGGCGTACTTGGCCATATGGTATAGGGTGATCCACTGGTAGCCATTGCTGTCCTCCACCGGCCGCCAGCCCTGTCCCTGGCTGATGAAGCACTCGTCGGCCACGTAGAGCCAGTCCTCGGCCTCCCTCAGCCCGTAGTACTTGGTGAAGTACTGGCCGGCGTACATGAGGCCCAGGGCGGCGAAGGTGGTGTGGTTGTGGCGCACCTTGCGGTCGCGCACCGCAGCCTCGGCGTGGGGGATGCAGTCCACGATGAACCGGGCGTAGATGCGGGTGATCTCCAGCCGGTCCTGGTCGGTGAAGATGGGCGCCTCCTCCACCAGGTCCCAGGCGGGCATCATCTTGTGCAGGCGGAAGTCGGCGTCCATGCCCCAGGGACCGCCGTACTGCTCCCGCCCACTCTGGAAGTCCTCATACATGAGGTAGGCCAGCCGCCTGAACACCTCCGCCCAGCCGACCTTGCCCGTGAGGTAGTAGAGGAAGCCGGCTCGACCCAGAGGCTCGGTGATGCCGCCGTGGGCGGAGGTCTCCAGCATGTTCCGGGCCTCAGCCATCTCCCTCTCGATGAGGGCTTCGTCCGGCTCCAGGGCCAAGTCAGGGACTCGGGACAGGACCTCCGGTCCCAGGGTCACCTGCAGCAACGGCGGCACCGACACGCCCACCTGATCCCGGCGTAGGGCAGCCACCAGCCGGTCGGCGGCCGCGGCCACACCCCTGGCCTCACTTCCGCCCACCAACACCAGGTTGCGGCCGGTACCCCAGGGGTCGTGGACGGTGCGCAGCACATGACCACCCGCCCCAGGGTAGAACCGGTCGGCGGCCACGTAGTGGCAGGCATAGAGGGGACCCAGGAGGCAGTTATCTATCACATTCCCCAGGGCGATCAGGTTCAGCGCCGGAGGCGCCCACGGGTCCAGATCGGTATCCCGGTACACGGGCAGGGCCGCTCCACTCAAGCAGCGGACGGCGACGACGATCTTGTCGGCCTGGGCCCGGTAGGCGGGGGTGTCGGGGGCCACGATGGCGGCCTGGGGGCGCCCATCGGCGACGAAGGCAGTATCCAGGTAGAGCGGCTTGGGGCGGTCTATGTCCTGCCAGGTAGCCGGGCCAAGCTGACGCCGGCTGCCACAGGGGCGAACCTCGTGTTCGCCCGAATCTCGACCCTGGCACGGAACCTCCGAATTCTTGCGCTCTGACATATCACGCCTCGACCTCGAAGTTGACTACGACCGGGCTGCTCTCGAGAGACACGGAGAGCACGGCCACCGCTTCCTGCAAGGGGGCAGCACCGTCGGCGGCATAGGGGTTGAAGGGGTAGACGGGCCAGGTCACCTTGCTATCGCCGGGGAGGCCGACTCGCCAGCCGTCTTGCCCTATCCAGCCCCCGGCAGCCTCAGAGGTGAGCTCGAGCCCCTCTCCATCGAGAACGTAGCTAGCGCCGGCACCGGTAGCCAGGGCCTGCCTAGGCTTGAGCTTGAGGAGCAGCTGGCCAGTGGCTCCGGCGGGGCCCGCCAGCCTCACAGCTAGGTGGCCAGGATCCACGATAGTGGCCCCAATGGTACAGTCCCGCTCGCCGTAGGTCAGGATCACGGCGTCGCCCTGGTCGCCCGGTTCCAGCCGAGCCGCCGTGGGCAGGTATAGGGGACCGTCCTGCCCCGGATGGACGAAGTTGCTCCACTCGGGCTGGTCCTTGGAGTTGCCGCCTCCCACGATGAGCCGGGGCCCCTGGTTCCAGACGCTGATGAAGGCCTGGCGGTCCATCCCCCAGCGGTTATCCGCCGGCGGGGTGACGATGCCGCTCAGGCAGTAGAACCAGCCATCCCCGCGTCTGATCAGCGCCTGGCCCGGGTCGTGGACGCTATAGTCTGCCCTGTCCTGGAGGATCGCTTCCTCCGGCCCCTCCTGGTGGTGGACGTAGGCACTGGCCAGGTGGGGTACGAGCCCGTACTGGGCTGCCGCTATCTTGATGCTGCCGCCGGTCTTGATGTAGCTGATCTCAGGCTCGCCCCGCTCGGCCCGCTCGGCCAGCATGTGCTCCACCAGGAAGCGAACGTAGCGCCGGCCTCGGGGCGAGAGGCTGAAAGCGGGCAGGCCGGTGGCGGAGACGTGGTCGTGGTACTTCACCCGCCCGTCAATGGTCTCCACCGGCCGGCCGTCGGGATAGGTGTAGCGGATGTGGAAGTCCGTCGCCCGCTGGATGCTGTCGAGGACGCCGTCGTCGCCGGAATGGCCGTGGTAGAGGCCGAGGGCGTGGACATAGACGAGGTTGTAGGAGGTGGTGGGCCCGAGGTGCTCGCGCCAGTAGCCCTGGGGCGTCTGCTCCTCCACTGTGCGGTAGATCATGTGCCGACCACCTTTCATCCACTCCGGTCGCTCGAAGATCTGGCCCGCCCGGTAGAGGGCCTGGGCGTGCCAGGTGGGGATGTTGTGCACCCCCGAGCGCTCCAGCAGGGCGGCGATGCCGGTGTAAGCCAGCCTCAGCCCCTCCTCCCACCGGCGGCGCCGGCCCGGGTCCAGTTCGTCGTACATCAGAGCGTAGGTCTCCAGCCAGTGGTACATGGACCAGGGCATAAACGTGGGCCCCCAGGTGGAGCCGTCCACCTTGATGAACTCCACCGAGCCGTCCGGATTCTGGAAGTCCCTCCAGGCGTCGCCGCCACGCATGATGTAGGGAAGGAGACGCTCATCGCGGTGATAGGGGTTGACGGGGCTTTCGGTGGTGTAGAGAAGCGCCAGGGGGTAGACGATATCCTGGTTGGTAACCGCCCAGCCGCCCCCGGTCAGGAAGCGACCGGTAGCGTCATCGAAGCGCTCCAGGTTCTGAGGCACGTCCTCGGCGAGCATACGAAGGTAAGTCTGTCTGATGTCCATGCCTTGTGTCCTCCAATCCATCTCATCCGTAGGGGCGAACCTTGTGTGTCCGGTATCAGGACATCGCTGACACAATGTATCAGGACATGGTTGACACATCGGACACCGGCTGCACCAGAGGCACAGTGTGCTTGGTGGCTAGATCGATCTGGCGGATGAACATGTGG
>JABLXR010000056.1 GCA_013178015.1 Anaerolineae bacterium | reverse complement strand
CGGCTGGTTGCGCGGCCGGGAGCCCGGGTTCACGCTGGATCTGGCCAGTGGGGCCTGGGTGACGGAGCGTACGGACGGGGGCGGGATGAGGAACGAGTACCGGGATCTAAGATCCAATGTGCGCCTGTTCGTGCGCGGTACAGCCAACGCCCTGCTCCTGCGAGTCCCCGATGTCGATGCCGAAGGAAGGGAGGCGTTGCTAGCTAACCTCCAATACGCCTTGTGCCGTGGCATCCAGCAGTGTTTCCAGGTGGAGGAGGACGAGCTGGCCTCCGAGCGCATCGGCGACGGCGAGCAGCGGAGCATCCTGCTCTGGGAGGCAACCGAGGGCGGCCTGGGAGTCCTGCATCGGCTGGCGGAAGAACCCGATGCCCTGGCCCAGGTGGCCCGCACCGCCCTCGACATCCTCCACTTCGATCCTGAGACGGGCGAGGACCGCCGTCCTCCCGAAGATGAGGAAAAGGGCTGCGCTCGTGCCTGCTACGACTGTCTCCTCTCCTACTACAACCAGCGCGACCACTTCCTTCTGGACCGGCGTCTAGTGAGGGATTTCCTGATGGCCTTGATGCGCTCCTGCACCCGCACCGGCAGCGAGACGCGCGACTACGAGGCTCACTATCGCTACCTGCGCTCCCTCACCGACACCCGCTCCGAGCTGGAGCGTGAGTTCTTGGACCTCATCTACCACAGCAGCCGTCGTCTACCCGATGCTGCCCAGAAGCAACTGCAGGACGTCTTCTGCCAGCCCGACTTCTTCTACGAGCCTAACGTCTGTGTCTTCTGTGACGGCAGCGTCCACGACGAGCCTCAGCAGCGCCAACGCGACGAGGCCCTTCGGCGCGAGCTTCGCGACCGGGGCTATCGGGTGATCGCCATCCGCTACGACCGTAGCCTCGAGGAGCAGATCGAGGCCCATGGCGACGTCTTCGGGTGAGGGTGAAGCCATGCAACCAGGTTCCCTTGTCCGCTACCGCGAACGCGAGTGGGTGGTGCTCCCCTCGCCCAACCCGCCATTGCTGCTGCTCCGGCCCATCGGCGGCAGCAGCCGCGAGATCTGCGGGGTCATTGCCCCTCTCGCTGAACTGGCCGGCTACACTCTGCCCTACGAGCGCATCGAGCCGGCCCAGTTCCCCTTGCCCTCCCCCGATGATGTGCAGGACCATGCCGCCGTGCGCTTGCTGCTGGCGGGGGCCAGGCTGCTGCTGCGGGAGGGGGCTGCTCCTTTCCGGTCTCTGGGTCGCCTGTCGTTTCGCCCCCGGCCCTACCAGTTCGTGCCCCTGCTCATGGCCCTGCGGCTGGACAAGGTGCGAGTCCTCATTGCCGACGACGTCGGCGTGGGCAAGACTATCGAGGCCGGGCTCGTCGCCAGAGAGCTTCTGGACCGGGGTGAGGTGAGCCGAATGGCCGTCCTCTGCCCGCCCTACCTGTGCGACCAGTGGCAGAGGGAGCTGCGGGAGAAGTTCCATATGGATGCGGTCGTCATCCGCTCCGGCACCCTGGCGCGCCTGGAACGCGACCCCCAGAAGCCTCCTGATGTCAGCGTCTTCCAGCATTACCGTTACTTCGTGGCCAGCATTGATCTGGTCAAGGCTGACCGTTACCGGGCCGCCTTCTTGCAGCACTGCCCGGAGCTGGTGCTGGTGGATGAAGCTCACGGTGCCGCCCAGCCACCCAGCGGCCGCCGCGGTCGAGCGCAGCAACAGCGACACCGGCTGCTAAAGGAGCTGGCGGACGACCAGGAGCGCCACCTGATCCTGCTCACCGCTACCCCGCACAGCGGCATCGAGGAGTCCTTCCTTTCCATCCTGGGGCTGCTGCGGCCGGAGTTCGGCAGGCTGAGCCTGGCTCAACTGCACGAAGGCGATCGGTGGCGGCTGGCCCGTCACTTTGTGCAGCGCCGCCGGGGAGACGTGCTCAAGTGGATGGGCGAGGAGACCCCCTTCCCCGAGCGCGACGACCACAACTCCGAGCAGCCCTATCACTTCTCCATCGAGTACCGGCGCTTCTACGGGGAGGTCTACGACTTTGCCAGCGAGATGGTGCGCTCCGCCGAGACCCTCACCGGCTGGCGCAAGCGCATGCGCTTCTGGTCGGCTCTCGCCCTGCTTCGCTGCATCACTTCCTCGCCCGCTGCAGCCGAGGCGGCCCTTCTCAAGCGCATGGCCGACGACGATGGCCGGCCAGCGGCCAGCTTAGAGGCTCTGGAGGTGGCCACTGACGAGGAACTGGAGGAGACCTTCGAGCCGGTGGTATATGACCCGCTGGAGATCGAAACCGCGGTGGACGCCCAGCCCTCCAGCGTCTTCGACGCTCAGGAGCAGGACGACACCTGGGGCGGCGGCGACCGGCGCAAGCTGCGCCAGTTCGCCCATCAGGCTCACCGCCTGCGGGGCGATGCCGACAACAAGCTCCTCACCTCGGTGAAAGTTGTGGGGGATCTGCTGCAAGCGAGCTTCCAGCCTATCGTCTGGTGCCGTTATATTGCCACCGCTGACTATGTGGCCGCGGAGCTGCAGAAGCGCCTGGAAGGACGCTTCTCTAACTTGAGGGTGGCATCCGTCACCGGGCTGCTCTCGGACGAGGAGCGCCAGATCAAAGTGGCTGACCTTGCCCGGGCCAAGAACCGGGTGTTGGTGGCCACCGACTGCTTGAGCGAGGGCATCAACCTGCAGGAGCACTTCAACGCCGTGGTGCACTATGACTTGCCCTGGAACCCCAACCGCTTGGAGCAGCGCGAGGGGCGGGTCGACCGCTTCGGCCAGCCGTCCCCGGTGGTGAAGGTGGCCCTCATCTATGGCCAAGACAACCCCGTGGACGGGGCAGTGCTGGACGTGCTCCTGCGCAAGGCGCGGGAGATACGGCGCGACCTGGGCATCCATGTGCCCGTGCCCGTGGACAGCGAGGGTGTGATGGAAGCGGTCCTGCGTTCCCTGTTCACCCGTGCCAGCTACGGTACTCAGCTCAGCCTGTTCGACCAGCCTGGCGATGTCGCTACCATAGTGCGGCAGGTGCAGGAGGAGCAGGACCGCGCCGCGCAACGCGAGAAGGAGAGCCGCACCCGCTTCGCCCAGCACGCCATCAGGCCGGACGAGGTGGAGGGGGAGCTGCGCCAGACGGATGCGGTGCTGGGCGACCCAGCGGCAGTGCGCGACTTCCTCCTCGATGCCTCCCAGCGCTTGGGGTTCAGCCTCAGCCAACGAGGTAGCGGCCGCTGGGAGGTCGGCCTCGCCGGGCTGCCGGCAAGCGTACGCCAACGCCTGGGCGCTGTTCCCGACCCCTGGCCTATCACCTTCACCTCGCCCACGCCGGCAGGGCTCGACTATGTGGGCCGCAACCACCCCTTCGTCGAGGCTCTGGCGGAATACCTTCTCGACCTGGCTTTCCACCCCCAGCCATCCCTGCGACCGGTGAGCCGCTGCGGCGTCGTGCGCACCGGCCAGGTGCAGCGGCGAACCGTGCTTCTCCTCCTGCGCCTGCGCTACCTGCAATACGAAGGGCGCGATGACAGACCCAACCTGACTGAGGAGACGCTGGCCTGGGGTTTTCAGGGTCTGCCGCCATCTCTCTCCCCCATTCCCTTCGAGGAAGCGAGGCAGTTGCTGGATGCTGTGCAAGCCGTAGGGAACGTGCCGCCAACGGAAAAGCGAGAGGTAACCGAAGAAGTCCTTTCCTGGTGGCCTCAGTTGCAGCCCACGCTGGAGGAACTGCTCCGGCAGAGGGCTGCCCACCTGGCGCGCGCCCATCAGCGCCTACGCCAGGCCCCGCGACAGGCGACGGTGCGCCTGGAGCCGCAGATGCCGCCGGACCTCCTGGGCCTGCTGGTGCTGTTGCCGGTTCCTGAGGGGGTGAGAGGGTGAGTCAGGTAACGATTGCCATCGAAGGGGGCCTGCTCTCACCTGACTTCCTAGAGAGCGTCGCTCAGAGAGAGGGGCAGAAGCCGGCCGACTTTGGCCTGGAGTCGCGCCGGTCCCTGGACTACGAGGTGGCGGCCGTCTGGAGCGACGTGCGCTCCTACTGGGATGCCTTCCAGCGCCGGATGGCACGCGCTGGAGGTGAATCCACCGTCACTGTCACCCGGGAGCAGTGGCTGCTGCCCTTGCTGGAGGCCCTGGGTTACCGCGTCACCTACCAGAGAAGGGCGGCCCTGGTCGACGGGCGGACCTACGCCATCTCGCATCGGGCAGGCGAGGACGAGGAGGCGCCCCCGGCGCACCTCGTCGGCTGTGACCAGGAGCTGGGCAGTGGCTCGCCTGCTCGTGCCGGCCTCTCTCCCCATGCTCTGGTGCAGGACTACCTCAACCGCAGCGAGCACCTCTGGGGCCTGGTCAGCAACGGTTACCTCTTGCGCTTGCTGCGGGACTCTTCCTACTTCACCCGCCCCACCTACATCGAGTTCGACCTGCGCCAGATGTTGGAGGGCGAACTCCTGGACGAGTTTATCCTCTTCTATCGCCTGGCTCATCGCACCCGCCTGCCCCAAGGCATCGAGGACGCGCACCAATGCCTGCTGGAACGCTACCATCAGCAAGCGATCGAGGAAGGGGGGCGCATCCGCGAGGGGCTGAGGGAAGCCGTGGAGAGGACCATCCTCACCCTGGGGAACGGCTTCATGCGTCACCCCAAGAATGGGGAGTTGCGGGAGAAGGTGCGCTCCGGCCGGCTTGACGCTCGCCAGCTCTACCAAGAACTCCTGTACCTGGTGTACCGCCTGCTCTTCCTGATGGTGGCGGAGGAGCGGGACCTGCTCGGCAGTGGCCACGAGAGCCGAACTCGCCTGTACCGCGAGCACTTCGGGATGAGCCGCCTACGCTCCCTGGCCGAGGAACCCCTGAGCGCCCCCGAACGCTTCCACGACCTGTACCTGGGCCTGCGCACCCTCTTCACCGCCCTGCGGGAGGAGCGCTGGGCGGCTCAACTGGGCCTTACGCCGCTCAACGGGGAGCTGTTCGCCGCCTGGAAGATGAGCCATCTGGAGGACGCCTGCCTCAGCAACCGCGACCTGCTCGATGCCGTGGGCGCCCTGTCCTACTTCGTCCCCAAGGACGAGAAGGTGCGGCGACGGGTCAACTACCGCGACCTGAACGTGGAGGAGCTGGGCAGCGTCTACGAGAGCCTGCTGGACTACCACCCGGTGATAGGCGAGGACCTCAGGTTCGTCTTCGTGTCGGGGAGTGAGCGCAAGAGCACCGGCTCCTACTACACCCGGCCGGAACTGGTGCAGGAACTGATCCGCTCCGCCCTCGAGCCGGTCATCAATGACAGGGTGAACTCCCCCGTTGAGGCCAAGGCGGCCTTGCTGTCGCTGAAGGTGTGCGACCCGGCCTGTGGCAGCGGCCACTTCCTGCTGGCGGCGGCCCGGCGCATCGGCTTGGAGTGGGCAAGAATCCAAACCGGCAGCGATGAGCCCCCGCCCGAGGCCAGGCGCCAGGGCACCCGCCTCGCCATCACCCACTGCCTGTATGGCGTGGACAAGAACCCCCTGGCGGTGGATCTGTGCAAGGTGGCCCTCTGGATCGAGGGGCACGAGCCGGGCAAGCCCCTCACCTTCCTGGACCACCGCATCCGCTGCGGCGATTCCCTGGTGGGCGTGGCCGACCTGGACGTCCTGCGGGAGGGCATCCCCGACGAGGCCTACGCTCCCGTCACCGGGGACGACAGGGGGGTGGCCCTCACCCTGAGGCGGACCAACCAGGAGCAGCGCCAGGGGCAGCTTCCGCTGACGGTGGAGCCCGGCGAGGCAGCGGCTACCCTGGCGGGGGAGTTCGGCGCCTTGAGCGAGATGCCTCACGACACCGTGGCCGACATCGCCGCTCAGGAGGAGCTCTACGCCGACATGCGTCGCCGCGAGGACTGGCAGCGGCTGAAGACGGCCTGCGACCTGTGGACGGCGGCCTTCTTCGTGCCCCTGGACGAGGAGCACGCCGGCAGCGGCTACGGGGATGACGCCCGCATCCCCACCACCGCCAGCCTCTGGCAGCACCTGCGCCAGCCGGCCGGCAGCTACCCGCCCTTGCTGGCCGAGGTCCAGGCTCTGGCCGAGCGGCACCGGTTCTTTCATTGGCCTCTGGAGTTCCCCGACGTCTGGGCCCGGGGCGGGTTCGACGTGATGCTCTGCAACCCGCCCTGGGAGATGGCGCAGTTTGATGACCGGGAGTTCTTCTCGCTACACAGGCCCGCTATCGCCCTGGCGCCCAACATGGCGGCAAGGGACCGGATGGTGCGTGAGCTCAGGGACTCTGATCCGGAGTTGCACAGGAGCTATGGCTACGCGAAAGCTGCGAGCGACAAGGTCAAGAGCTACTACCACGGTTCGGGCAGGTTTCCGCTGGGTTCCCACGGGCGCGTGAACCTGGCTCGCCTCTTCGCTGAGCTTCTGCGCCGCCTGGTCAAAGCTGGCGGTAGAGCTGGGGCCGTGCTCCCCACAGGCATCGCGACGGACTCCTTTGGGCAGCACTTCTTCGCCGACCTGGTGGAGTCGGGAGAGCTGGCCAGCCTCTACGACTTTGAGAACCGGGAGGCCCTCTTCCCTGGGGTGCACCGCAGCTACAAGTTCTGCCTGCTGACGCTCAGACCTAACCCCCCGGCCTCCTTCCCCTCTAGGGAAGGGAGTGGCGTGCTCCCCTCCCCGCGTAGGGGAGGGGCCGGGGGAGAGGTCATGTCCTTCGCCTTCTTCCTCACCCACCCGGGGCAACTGCGAGACGAGGAGCGTGCCTTCAGCCTGACGCGGGAGGACTTCCGGCGCCTGAACCCCAACACCCGCACCTGCCCGGTCTTTCGCACCGGCGCCGACGCCGAGCTGACGCGCAAGATCTACCGGCGGGTGCCGGTGCTGGTCAACGAGGCCACGGGCGAGAACCCGTGGGGCGTCAGGTTCAAGCTCATGTTCATGATGAACACTGATTCCCACCTCTTCCGCACCCGGGCGGAGCTGGAGGGGCAGGGCTACCGCCTGGTGGGCAACCGGTTCGTGCCTGAGGGGGTGACCAGGTGCGTGGGTGACGACACCTCATCACCCCATCACCCTCTCACCCAATCACCCCCTCATTCCTACCTGCCGCTGTACGAGGCCAAGATGATCTGGCAGTTCGACCACCGCTTCGGCAGCTACGAGGGGGTGGACTCCCGCAGCAACACTCACCTGCCCAACCTCACCCCCGAGCAGCACGCCGACCCGGCCCGCCTGCCCCTGCCCTGGTACTGGGTGCCGGCGGAGGAAGTGGAGGCCCGCCTGGGCGACTGGAAGCGCGGCTGGCTGCTCGGTTTCCGCGACGTCACCAACGCCACCAACGAGCGCACCGCCATCTTCAGCCTGCTGCCGAGGGTAGGGGTGGGGCACACGATGCCCTTGCTCTTGTTGAGAGAGATGTTGTCGACTCTTGCGCTGTGTTGCTTGCTGGGCCTACCGAACACTCTGCCCTTTGACTGGATTGCCCGTCAGAAGATGGGTGGCATGCACCTCACGTACAACTATCTCAAGCAGTTCCCCGTCCTTCCGCCCGACGCCTACACCGGCGCTGACTTCCCCTTCATCGTCCCCCGTGTGCTGGAGGTCGTCTACACCGCCTGGGACATGAAGCCATTCGCCGACGACGTGTGGCGGGAGGCGGATGAGCCCCTGAGGCAGGCCATTCAGCAGCAATGGGAGGCTAACCGCATCGCCACCGGTGGGCACACCTGGCAGCCGCCCGAGTGGGCCGAGGTGGCTGCTGACGGCATGCCGCTGCCGCCCTTCCGCTGGGATGAAGGGCGCCGCGCCGTCCTGCGGGCAGAGCTGGACGCCTACTACGCCAGGCTGTACGGCCTAACGGAGGAAGAGCTGCGCTACATCCTCGATCCGCAGGACGTCTACGGCCCTGACTTCCCGGGGGAGACGTTCCGGGTGCTCAAGGAGAAGGAGCTGCGCCAGTACGGGGAGTACCGCACTCGGCGGCTGGTGCTGGAGGCGTGGGGGAGGGTAGGGTAGGCGGTACCGGCACAACACCTGGTTCGCTCAAGGGAGGTGAAGCAGCAGTGTCTGAACAGACCGAGCCGACACGGTGCGACGCTGAGGACCAAAGATGGGAGAATGTCCGTTCCCTCTACTGCGCAGCGGTGAGCATGTGGGCTACCGCGGGCTCGGACAGCGTCGGTAGGCTGAACGGCTTCGCGCTCACGAATGCCGCTCTCATTGCCGGCATCCTGGCCCTCTTGAGCAGCCCCAACCTGGCAGGCCAGGGCAAGCCTCCTCTTTCCACTGTCAGCCTCATCTTGGCCTTCGTGGCGGCCTTGGCGGGTATCGCTTTCACCCTCGTTGCTGGCGGCGCCATGCTGAGGAGCGTGGCGTACGCCAGGGTCTACATGGCGGTGGCGCGGCGCAGCGAGGCTCTACTCGCGGAGCAGGTCCCGCAGCAGGCCGTGGATCGGGGAACACAGCTTGTGGGCGCAAGGGATCCCGAGGACCACCTGAACCGCAACGTAGATGGCTTGGGGCCGATCCTCGCCGGCATGCAGGCCCAGAGGCGAGGGTTCAGAGGGTGGCATGGCTCGCCGGACATAGTCGTCTTGCCGTGCATCGCGTATGAGGCGCGGTACGAATATGTTGTCTTGTGCCTCATGGTGATGTTCGTAGTGCTGTACCTGGTCATACTCCCACACGTGATACTCCTGTACCTGACCAGCTTGGTCGTAACTTGATCCTCCTGGGCGCAAGAGAGTGCGCACTGGCAGAACCGGCGAACGCGTCACCTGGTCCGTCCCGTGGGGGTGCAACTGGAGCTGGAGGACTTGTGGCCCGTGCTCAGGTTCGGCCCGAACCTCACGAGGATGGTGAAGCGCTCGCCAGGCGTGCGGTGACGTTCAGGTGGGAGTGACCGGGGAGGCGCCCTGGCTGTCGCCCCTAGAGTTCTGCCAGGCGCGGCATTCGGCGTTCAGTGGTAGGCGTCCCGCCAGGAAGTCGCTACGCAGGAGCCGCCTGCAGCACGGCCCGCGGCTAGAGCGGCTGGCTGGCACCGGCGCTTTCGTGTTGCCCGCCAGCCCGGCACTGTACACCCGGTGCTGATGCGTCAAGCGGTGGGGGCAGCCTGCGCCTCTGGTCTGGGAGTACATGGAGTACAAAGAGTCGCTGGAGGCACGGCGCCGGCTCATGGCCCGGGTGATTCGCGATGCCTTTTTGCGCCTGAGCGACTGAGGGCTGCGCCATCGGGCTGGTGCCTGCGGCCTAGAGACATCTCAGGGCTCAACGTCTGCTGCCGACCCTGATAGCCCGATGGCTCCGCGTAAGTGAACCCTACGCGGGTCGAGCTACGCCCGGCGGCATTCACAACCGTGGCGCTCTGGTCAGGGATGAAGCCTCTGGCCGCTACCCCCTTGGCCACGTTCTGGTTGTGCCACGCACCTATACCTCTTCTGGGCAGGGGATTGCCTGTGCCCCATCGGGCGCGACAGCCGATGCCTCGACGGGCGAGGCGGTGGGCCAGCCGGCGAATCGCCTCTCTGAAAGAGCCGGTGGCTCCTCGCTCTGGATCACGGCGGTCGAAGGCGAGCGAGGCGCAAGAGGTGGTGGGAGCGCGCTTCTCCAAAGCGTCCGAGGCAGGACCCGACGCACGATGGCATCCAGGCGGCCGTGTTACCCTCGCTATAGCGGAGCTGAAGCTGCCAACAGCCTCAGCTGTGGTTGCGCGTCTCGGGATCTCTATGTTGCTATGCTGATTGCTTGCGGTGGCACGACCGAGGAGGACCCCCGCGCAAGGCCTTGCGGTACCCTGCTTTCATGCGGTGTTGGGCCACAATGGCTTGCTGCCGGGCGGGTGTGGGTGCTATCCTTGTCGGTTGCACCGGGCATGGTGCGGGCAAGGGAGGCAGGGTAGCTTTCATGGAGGTTCCGTCTTTGGAGTGTGCCAACACAATACTGGATCTGCCAGCGCTGGTGGACGGGCTCAGCGCGGAGCAACGAGATCGCTTCGACCGCCTGTTCCGGGTATCGTCGGTGACGGGCCAGATGCGGGTGCCAGCGGCTATGAGGCCGTGGGTGGAGCAGAGGTTTGGCTCCGTGGCCGGCGTCGAGGCACAGCGGATCGTGAAGGTGACCAACCTGGTCACTCTGGAGGGGGCGCTGTTCAACGAGATCCGCTCCTGCCGACCATTCGAGGTCTGTGAGTCGGCCACGATCGAGCAGATAATCGCGGAATCCGAGGGCGACCCATTCTGTCATCCGCTGACGGGCACTCCGGAGGACCCGTTTGGCCGGGTGCGCGGCCAGCATTGTATCACTGCCAGTAACGTGGCCAAGTACGACGGGTTCCATGGGTTGGTGATCTTCGATGAGCACGACCCCCTCAGGTGGTCTGAGGCCGAGATCGCGGACTACCTGCGCACCGCCCTGACCTGGGCCGAACGGGCGCGAGAGCTGGATCCCTCGTCGGTCTACTTCTTCCTCATGTGGAACTGCTTGTGGAAGAGCGGAGCCAGCATCGTGCATGGTCACGCTCAGATGACTCTGTCGCAGGACATTCACTATGCCAACGTGGAGTGGTGGCGCCGGTGCTCCCAGCAGTACCGGGCCGACCATGGCACTGACCTCTTTGATGACTTGTGGAAGGCTCACAGGGACCTGGGATTGGGCTGGGAGGACGCGGGAGTACGAGGGCTCGCCCACCTGACCCCGATCAAGGAGAAGGAAGTCCTGCTTCTGGGACCGGCGCTCGATGAGGCCATGGCGGGTGCCGTCTACCGGGTTCTGGAATGCATGGTCGAGCGGATGGGCGTGCGGTCCTTCAATGTGGCATTCTACGTACCGCCGCTGGCGGAGACGGCAGAGGACTGGAGTGGCTTCCCGGTGATGGCCCGCCTGGTGGATCGTGGTGACCTCACTAATCGGGTGGCCGACTTCGGAGCCATGGAGCTGTACGCCTCGAGCGTGGTAGCCAGCGACCCGTTTGCAGTGGCGTCTTGCCTGGGACAGGCGGTCAGGCAGGCTGATCTAGCCGGCTCCTAAGCTGTCGGCTCATCGCCGAGCTCGGGCCGGGGGCGCACTACGCTGGGGGGAAGCGAAGGACAATGATTGAGCTGGATGCGATGGGGACGGGAAAGGTCGTTGTGGTAGGCCACCGGGGCGCGGCGGGGCATGCCCCAGAGAACACTGTGGCCTCGTTCGAGAAGGCGGGCGCGTTGGGAGCCCACGCTTTCGAGTGTGACTTGCAGATCACGGCCGATGGACAGGTGGTCGTCATCCACGACGCTATGGTGGACCGAGTGACCAACGGGCGAGGTAGGGTAGACCAGTACACCCTGGCGGACCTGAGGCGGCTGGATGCCGGCAGCTGGTTCGACCAGGAGTACGCTGGCCAGAAGATTCCTACCTTGTCTGAGGCGGTGGCGGCCAGCCAACGCATCGGGCTGGACCTGGTGCTGGAGATCAAGGGCGAGCCGGAGCCGTCCCCGGTGTTGGTGGAGCGGACGGTGAGCGCTGTCCTGGAGTCCGGCTGGGCCGACCACACTGCCATCATTTCCTTTCACCACCCCTGCCTGCTGTGGGTGCGTGAGATCACGGACCTCATCGCCACCGGCATCCTGTACGGACACGGGACCCCGGATCCGGTAGCCGAAGCTCGGCGGTTCCAGGCCAATTCTATCCGCCCGCACCAGGCGCGAGTGTCGGCCCAATTGGCGGAGGAGGCCCACGCGGCTGGACTGTGCCTCCACGCCTGGACGGTGAACGACGGGAGCCGGGCTGTCGAGTTAGCGCAAATGGGTGTAGACTCCATTGGCACCGACTACCCGGACCGCATAGGCGCGGCGCTGCGGGGAATCGGAAGACTGGCCTGAGGCAGACGCGCCCGCTGCACCCTCTACCCTTTCACAACCGCTTCGCTGCCTGAAGCTGGCGTCCACCGGATGTATCCAGGCCGTGTGGTCGCGTACCTGAGCGTGTGCTATAATCGCGGCGGCACAGGGAGAACTCGCACTCCTGTGGACGCTCAGACTTCACCTGGCCACCAGGAGTACAATTGCGTGTTTAACCCACTCAACTCCCTTCTGGGTCTGTTCTCTCTCGACATCGGCATCGACTTGGGCACCGCCAACACGCTGGTGAGCGTGCGGGGGAAGGGGATCGTTATCAACGAGCCTTCCGTCGTCGCCATCGAGGCCAAGTCCAAGCGAGTGGTCGCCATCGGCCTGGAGGCCAAGCAGATGGTCGGGAGGACCCCGGCCAACATCGTGGCCATCCGTCCCCTTCGGGATGGCGTCATCTCAGATTTCGACGTCACCGAGAAGATGCTGGTGTACTTCATCCGTCGAGTGCATCAGCAGATGATGCTCAGCTTGCCTCGTCCGCGGGTGGTGGTGGGCATTCCCAGCGGTTGCACGGAAGTGGAGAAGCGGGCCGTCTACGAGGCGTCGCTCAACGCCGGGGCCCGCGAGGCCTATTTGATCGAGGAGCCGATGGCGGCCGCCATCGGGGCGAATCTGCCGGTCACCGACAGTGTGGGCAGCATGGTGGTGGACATCGGGGGCGGCACCACCGAGGTGGCGGTCATCGCCCTGGGGGGCATCGTGGTTAGCCGCTCCATTCGGGTGGCGGGCGACGAGATGGACGAGGAGATCATCCGGTACGCGCGGGAGAAGTACAACCTCCTGGTGGGCGAGCGGATGGCAGAGAAGGCCAAGATGGCCATCGGGTCGGCGTATCCCCTGGAGCAGGAGCAGACCATGCTCCTGCGGGGTCGCAACCTTCTGACGGGGCTGCCCCAGTCGGTGGAGGTGAGCAGCGTCGAGATTCGTGAGGCGCTTTCGGGGCCGGTCCATATCATATGCGATGCCGTCCGCAACACGCTCGATGAGACGCCGCCCGAGCTGGTCGCCGACCTGATGGAACATGGCATTGCGCTGGTGGGTGGTGGCGCCTTGCTGCAGGGCCTGTCTCAGCGCCTGGCTGAGGAGACCCGGATGAAGGTGGTGGTGGCGGAGGAGCCGCTCACGTGCGTGGCCAAGGGCGCGGGGAGAGTCCTGGAGGAGCTCGACACTCTGCGCAAGGTGCTCTCAGCCACACACAGAGACGGCCGCTGGGGATAGAGCCGGCACCCGGTTGTGAGGAAGCGCGACCTGTTCCCCATCCTCCTGTTGGCGACGGCGGTGGCTCTCCTGGTGAGCGATCAGATAGAAGGAGTGAACGCCGTCAGCAGCTGGGTCGCTGACCTGTCCAGCCGGGGGCAATCGGCCGTCTCGAGCCTGGTTCGGAATGTAGGCAACGCCCGCGTGTTCTTTCAGGATCTTGAGCAGCTGCGGCAAGAGAACGAACTGCTGAAGCGTCGGGCGGAGGAGCTGACCGTGCAGCTGGTGGCTCTGCAAGAAGTAGTGGCGGAGAATGAGCTGCTGCGCACGGAGCTGGGGTTCGTTCGCTCCCAGAGGTCGCTGCGGGTAATGGGGGCGAACGTGGAAGCCAGAGTAGCTGGTAGGGAGCCGGGTAACCTGATCCGGGCTCTCCTGATCTCCACCGGCGCGGATGGGGGCTTGCTGCCTGACATGCCAGTGATAACGGGCCGGGGACTGGTGGGCCGAGTGGTCGAGGTGGCAGGGCATTCGGCGCAGGTGCTGCTCATCAACGACGCCCGTAGCGCTGTAGCGGCCCTGGTCCAACGCACCCGAGCTTCGGGGATCGTCAAGGGACAGCTTGACGGCAGCATCGTCATGGAGGGCATTGATTGCGATGCGGACGTGCAGGTCGGGGACGTGGTGCTCACTTCGGGGCTGGGAGACGTGTTCCCGAAGGGCATCGTGATCGGGCAAGTGAGCGAGGTGATACGAAGCGACACCGCCATGTTCCAGAAGGCTGTCATTTCGCCATCGGTGGACCTCAGCGACCTCGAGGTGGTGGTGGTCATCCTCGAACACGAGCCCGGGGTGCCGGTAGAGACGGCAGGTGATTGAGCCGCGAGACTCCCGTTGGCGTCACGCGGTGGCGGGCGTCTTGGTTCTCGGGTCGCTTGCCTTTCTGCAGGGCTCGGGGGCGCTTCGCCTGGGCGAGGCGAGAATCGGGCCGGATCTGGTGCTCTGCGCCGTTCTCTCGTGGGCCTTTCTGAACGGAGCCGGGGCCGGGGCGGTTTGGGGCTTCGTCGGTGGCCTGATCTTGGACGGACTGAGCGCCGGTCCCTTTGGAGTGGGGTGCTTCGCGCTCACATTGGTGGGGACGCTGGCGGGGTTGGGTCGCTTCGGGCTCTACGCGGACGATGTGGTGTGGGTGACGGCAGTCGGCGCCCTGGGCAGCATGGCATTCTACGCCATCATGCTGCTGGCCGGCCGAGTGGAGGGCGCCTCAGTGCCGTTCGTTCCGGCCCTGGTGCGGGTGGTGTTACCGGCGGTTCTCTTGGACATAGTCTGCGTACTGGCATGGGTGTCTGTCCTCCGCAGAAGCCATCGCCGCTTGGCTGGACGGTATCAGGTCTAGGAAAGGGCGGACATGGCCGCTGAGAGCGGGAAGAACGGCAGGATCAAGTTCAGCCGCAGGGCTCTGCTTGCTGCCTTCGGGGCCCTGGTGGGACGGCTGTGGATGCTTCAGGGACGCAGCAGTGCCAGCTACCTGGACGCGGCCGACCGACAACGGTTCCGGGTGCTCTCTGTGCCTGCCGATCGGGGGGTGATGTACGACCGCGAAGGTCGGATACTGGTGCGGAATGTCCCCTCCTTCAACGTGGTGATCTCGCGGCCGGATCTTCCCGAGGATGAAGTGGCCCGCAGGCAGGTGCTGGAGCGCATCGGGGCCCTGCTGGACATACGCGTCTCGGGCCCGGCCGAGGACGGGCGGGAGACAATAGAGAGCATTCTGGAGGCGGCCAAGGACCTGCCGTTGCTTGAGCCGGTGGTGTTGCGGCGCGGCGTGGACGAGGAGACCGCCTTCGTCATCGAGCAGCAGCAGCTGACTCTCCCGGGCATAAGCGTTCAGGTGGAGGCCAGGCGGGAGTACCCGTACGGCGAGTTGCTGGGACACGTTTTGGGATACGTTGGGCCCGTACCGGCCGAAGCGGTAGAGGAGTATCGCCGCTGGGGATACTCGCCCAATGACACTGTGGGCCAGACCGGTCTGGAGCACAGCTATGAGTCGGTGCTCCGGGGCAGGAAGGGCGAGCAGCGCCTCGAGGTCAACGTCGAGGGGCGCAAGGTGCGGGTCGTGGGCCAGCCGGTGGAGCCGGAGCCGGGCGCGAACTTGGTATTGACGATAGACGTAGAGCTGCAACGGGCAGCGGCCGAGGCGCTCCGGAAGGGCATGGCGCGCAAGGAGTCTCCCGCCGGGGTGGTAGTGGCGCTCGACCCGCGTGACGGTGCCATACGAGCCCTGGTGTCGCTGCCGGGCTATGACAACAATCTGTTCTCGGGGGGTATCAGCCACGAGGACCTGGTGCGCCTCTCCGAGGATCCCCGGTTTCCCCTGGTCAATCGGAGTATCTCCGGCGTGTACCCGCCCGGGTCCACCTTCAAGATGGTCACGGCTTCGGCTGGCCTCCAGGAGGGAGTGATAGATCGGGAGACCAAGCGAACCTGCGGCGGGGTCATGTACGTCACCAGTGACGATGGCAGCCAGAGGTACCCTTTCTACTGCTTCAATCGAGGTGGGCACGGCAGCCTGAACGTGATTGGGGCCATTAGGCACTCATGCGACATATTCTTCTACCAGGTAGCGGGAGGGTACGAGGACTTTGCCGGGCTGGGGCAGAAGCGGTTGGCCTCCTATGCCCGCCACTTCGGCCTGGGGAACCTCACGGGCGTGGACTTGCCCGGCGAGCTCCCCGGCCTGATTCCGGATCCGAAGTGGAAGAGACTCACTCGCCAGCAGCTATGGGTAACGGGAGACACGTACAACGCCGGCATTGGGCAGGGTGACATCCTGACCACGCCGCTCCAGATGGCCTGTGTCACCATGGCGGTGGCCAATGGGGGAACGGTCTATCAACCTCGCTTGGGTGACTACCTCATGGATGGGCGTGGGAAGGAGATCGCCAGATACCTCCCCCGTGTGGTGGGACGGGTGCCGGTTAGCGCAGGGAACCTCGAGATCGTCCGTCAGGGGATGCGTGAGGCGGTGGCAATAGGTACCGCTCGCAGCCTGGGCATAAAGGAAATCGAGGTCGCGGGCAAGACTGGTACGGCCGAATTCTTCGGGCCGCGCACTCCTGACGGGCACCTGCCCATGCATGCCTGGTTTGTGAGCTTCGCGCCCTTCGAGGAGCCGGAGATCGTAGTGGTGGCCCTGATCGAGGACAGTGGAGAGGGAGCGTATTACGCCGTCCCGGTGGTGGCGGAAGTCCTGCGAGCCTACTTCGGCCTGTCCCCTTCTGCCACAGCGGCTTCCTGAGGCGGGGCTGATGAGCGGGATCGGTAGGCTGAGAGGCACGACGTCCGGGCTGGTGATTGACCTGAGCGAGATGTCGGGTTTCCAGGAGGCACACGCGGCCCTGGTAAGGACACTGGCGGACCGCGGGTCCTTCCTCAGCGGGGCCAAAGTGGCGCTCGACCTGGGGGCGCTGCCGCTCATGGTGGTCGAGCTGCAGGCGCTTCTGGACGAGTGTCGGGAGGCCGGTCTCGATGTTATCGGGGTCTTGAGCCGGAACGAGCGAGTGCGGTCAGTGTCCCAGGCTATGGGATTACTGCCCGGCTTCGAGGACGGCCGGGAGGCAAGCCCATCGGCGGGGAAGGAGCCAACCACATCGCCTGGGATGCGAGATACCGAATGCGGCATCTTGGTGGGTACGGTGCGTAGCGGCCACAGCGTGTGGCATCCGGGCACGATTCTCGTGTTCGGGGACGTGAACCCTGGGGCGGAGGTGGTGGCGGGAGGCAGCGTGATCGTATGGGGAACGCTGCGTGGTACGGTACACGCCGGGGCGTCCGGCTCCGAGGACGCCGTAGTCTGTGCGCTGAGCCTGCAGCCGACCCAGCTGCGCATCGGCGATGAGATCGCTCGCGGGCCCGACGAGCCAGAGAGCGACCGGGGAGCGGAGATGGCCAGGCTCCAGGGAACCTCCATCGTGGTCGAGGAGTGGTCCGGGGGGCGCCGGCGACAGAGGCGAGCAGGTTCAGCAGGCGACGTGAGGTCGAATCTGAAGAGCATGTTAGGCAGAGTGCGCAGAGGAGTAAAGCCATGGGGCGCGTCATAACGGTCACCTCCGGCAAGGGTGGGGTGGGCAAGACCACGGCCACCGCGAACATCGCGGCGGCGTTGGCCTCCCAGGGGCAGAGGGTAGTAGCGGTAGACGCTGACATCGGCCTGCGCAATCTCGATGTAGTGCTCGGACTGGAGAATCGCATCGTCTTCGACGTGGTGGATGTGGTGGAAGGGCGGTGCCGGATCCGTCAGGCTCTGATCCGCGACAAGCGCGTGCCGGACCTGTTTCTGCTACCGGCCTCGCAGACTCGGGACAAGGACGCGCTGGAGCCTCACCAGATGGTAGAGGTATGCAACCAGATGCGGGAGGAGTTCGATTTCATCCTGGTGGACTCGCCCGCGGGGATCGAGGGGGGATTCCGGGTGGCGCTGGCTCCCGCGGACCAGGTTCTGATTGTCACCACGCCGGAAGTCTCGGCGGTGCGGGACGCAGATCGGGTAATCGGGTTAGTGGAGGCGGCGGAGAAGGGGCCGGCCTTGCTGCTCCTAAACCGGGTCAAGCCGAGCATGGTGCGCCGGGGTGATATGTTGGGCCCGGAGGACGTAGTGGAGATCCTGGCGGTGGACCTGGTGGGGATGGTGCCGGAGGATGAGGCGGTAGTGGTGTCTACCAACCGGGGCCTGCCCCTGGTCCTGGACGGGAGGCACCCTGCCGGGAGGGCGTTCAGCAACATCGCGGCCAGGCTGTCAGGGCGAGACGTGCCCATGAACGATATTGAGGAGGATCGGGGAATCCTGGCTCGCATCGTGCGTTTCGTTCGCCACGGATGAGGAGGAATGATGAGCCTGTTCTCGCGCTTGCTCAGGCGGAGCCAGCCCAGCAGCCGCGACGTAGCCAAGGATAGACTGCAACTGGTGTTGGTGCACGACCGCATTCGCATTCCCCCTTCACAGCTGGCGGCTCTGAAGGAGGAACTGTTGGCGGTGATCAGCCGATACTTCGACGTAGACAGGGACGGCGTAGAAATCACCTTTGCTCAGAGCCAGCGGGCTAGCCGTCTGGTGGCGGAGGTGCCGGTGTTCGCCAATGCCAGGGGGATGGAGAAGGGTTAGGCATTGTACAGCGCCCGCAGGAGTGCCTGGGCTGGCTTCGACTTCCCGCTTCTGGCTGCCGTCGTGGTCACCAGCCTGTTCGGGCTGGCGATGGTTCACAGCGCGGTGAGGGGCTCGCCCGGCCTAGAAGGATCGGTGCAGCGCCAGGCGGTCTTCCTGGTGGTGAGCCTGGTCCTGGCGGTCCTCGTGTCCACCGTGGACTATCGCCTTCTGGTGGGATCGTCGGCCATACTGTACGGCTTGGGGTTGGCCAGTCTGCTGGTGGTGCTGGTTCTCGGGGCGATCCAACACGGCGGGCAGCGGTGGATTCAAGTGGGGGGAGTGACGTTCCAGCCGTCAGAGGTCATGAAGGTTATTCTGCTTCTGGCTCTGGCGCAGTATCTCGGTCCTCGCTCCGACGGGCCCTCGCGGTTGCACTATCTCATTGTGAGCGGTGCCATCACGGCGGTACCACTGCTTTTGGTATACGCTCAGCCTGACTTGGGGACGGCCGTGGTGCTGCTGGTGATATGGGCTGGGGCTGTGTTCGTGGCCGGGGTGAGCCTGTGGCAGGTGGGTTTGCTGGGGGTGGTGGGGCTGGCGGCGTCGCCCCTGATCTGGCTCAACCTCGAGGACTACATGCGGGATCGGGTGTTGGCGCTGGTCAGGCCCGACCACAACCCCCAGGCTTCTTTTGTGGTGGAACAGGCTCTGATTGGCATCGGATCCGGATCCATTTGGGGTAAGGGTTACGCCTCCGGGAGCCAGAGCCAGCTTCACTTCCTCCGGGTGCGACATACTGACTTCATCTTCAGTGTCATCGGGGAGGAGCTGGGCTTCGTGGGGGCTGTGATGACTATGGCCCTGCTCGTGTTCATCTGCTGGCGCCTCTTCGGCGTCGCCGAGACTGCACCTGACGGCGCCGGGCGTATCATCGCCTCGGGAGTGGCCGTCATGATCGCCTTCCAGACACTGGTGAACGTGGGGATGAATCTGGGCTGGCTGCCGGTGACCGGTCTCCCACTGCCGTTCATCAGTGTGGGAGGGAGCGCCGTGTTGGCTCAGTTCCTGGGTATCGGGTTGGCCGAGAGCGTGGCGGCCCACCGACTTGCTCCGAGCTGAGCCCTCCGGGTCGAGATAGCACCGGTCGCATCGAAGGGTCCCCGGACGGGCGCGGCTGTCTCCCCTCAACGCCGACCTAGCGCCTCCCGGCTAGCCTAGGCCGCTGCATGGCATTGTTCTTGCAGATTCCCGGTTGTCGGCGTCCCCTCTGATGCGATCAGAAACTGGTGCAGGTTCTCCTCGGGAGTGCAGATGGTGAGCGAGCTGGTTACCCGCGCCCAACAGGTGGCGGTGGTGGACGGAGTGAGGTTGGACGGGGTGTCCAACATCCTGGTCGGGGAGCAGGTGGCCAAGTTGCCGTTTGCTCGCGCTCGCGGCCGGCTCTACGTCCTGGTGGAGCCGCTCGGCGATCGCGCGGGCTGGGAGGGCCTCTGTCGCGAGATCGCCCAGGCGGTGCACGACGAGTACTACTACTCGAGCGGCAGCGTGACGGCCGGGCTGAGGCGCGCCCTCGAGCGGGCCAACACCCTCCTCTGCGACATGAATGTGGCGGAGGCGCGTCGAGCGCCGCGGCTGGCGGGCATCAGCGCTGTGGTGATCAAGGGAAACGACGTCTTCATTGCTCAGACGGGGCCGGCACTGGTCTACGTGGTGCGCAAGGGCGCGTCCGCCGACGACCGCGGGGGAGCTCTGGCCACTCGCTTTCCCGATGATTCCCCCTGGCTGGACATGTCGCCCAGGCAGGCGATGGAGGAGGGCTACGCGCCTCCCATCGGGCTCTCGAGAGAGCTATCGGTGGACCTGTTCCACACCCAGCTGAGCGTGGGGGATAGGGTGGTAGTGGCGGAGAGCCGGGTGTCGTCCTTCCTCGATGAAGACGAGGTGGCGGAGACTTTCGGGGCCGACGATCCCGAGTCCACGCGCCGACTGCAGGCCCTCTTTGCCGACCGTGACCTCTCTCTGCTGGTGATCCGAGCCGACTCAGGCGACGGCACTCCGGGCGAGCGCGGGCCGCGGCGGTTGGGACCACTGTCGGAGATGACTATTCCGCCAGTCTCCTCTGCGGACCGAGCACCAAGCTCGGTGGCCGACGAGGCGCCGAGCGTTCGGGGGGTGCTGCGGGACCTGGGGACTCGAGTGGCCAGGATGGGAGCATATGCTGCCGAGCAGGGCCGGGTCATCTGGCGGAGAATGCTGCCCGGCTCCGACCGCAGCCGGGCAGCCCGCGAGCGACGAAGGCGGGGCCGAGGGCTCTCTGTGGCCCCGGCCACCGTGCGTCGGCCTGCGGATGACCGTCTAGTGTTGATCGGTATGCTGGCAGGCGTGGCGGTGCTGGCGCTGGCTGGCTATGGGTTGCTCCGATGGCAAGGCGGGCGGGTGCAAGCAGGCCGATACGAGCGGGCCATCCAGGCGGTGCAGACCAAGCTGGCGGACGCCCGGAGTGCCTCCAGCCCGGAGGTGGCCAGGCAAGCTCTGTACGAGGCCGACGTCCTCCTCACTCGGGCGATGGAGAACCCGGTTGCCGGTGCCGAGGCGGCTGAGTTGAGCAAGCAGCTGGGGGATGAGCTGGACGCGCTCGATCGCGTGGTGCGGCTCTACTGGTTGCCTGTGCTGCGGGAGTATGCGGATCTCGGCACGCTGGCTTCCGACGTACTGATTCATGGGATCGACATCTACAGCCTGGACGTGGGGCTGGGCCGGGTGTACAAGCACCTGTTCAACCCCCTCATGGACGGCCTACAGGACCTGGGGGCGGATGTGCCTGAGGTGCTGCTGCGGACTGGCGACGCCCGGGACGGCCTGACCGTGGGCCGGCTTCGGGGCATGACCTGGATGCCGCCAGGGCCCGGCCGCGAGTGGGGTTCTCTGCTGGTGCTTGAGGAAAGCGGGGCGCTGCTGGAGTACGAGCCCAGTTCGGGCATACGGGTGTTGCCGGCGGCGGCGAGGGCCCGCCTCCAGGACCCGCGAGCCATCGCTGGCTATGAGGGCCGTCTGCTGGTCCTGGACGCGAAGGCCAACCAGATCCTGGTGTTCGAGCCTGGCTCCGGCTCCTACGACGTCGAGCCCGTACCTTACACCAACGCCGATCTGCTCCTCAGCGGCGTGGTGGATATGGCAGTGGATGGGGACGTGTACCTGCTCTACGCGGACGGGCTGGTGGTCAAGCTGCGGGGCGGGGAGCAGACGAGCTTCGAGCTGAGCGGGCTGCACACTCGCATCCGCAATCCGGTGGCCATTAGTGTCACTCCGGACGTCCCGGGGCAGCCCGGGTACGTGTACATCGCCGATGCAGGGAACGCTCGGGTGGTGCAGTTCACCAAGGACGGCCAGTTCGTGCGGCAGTTCCGGCCCAAGCGAGGCGACGATTCCTTTGCCGGGCTGACGGGGCTGTTCGTGGACGAGGAGGCCCACAAGATGGTGGTGCTGAGCGGGAATAGGCTCCTGCTGGCGAACGTGCCCACGGAGTGAGCGGCGAAGGGCGGTTGCGACGGCCGCTCCCGGGGCGGTATAATGACAGGGAGTAGGCGCCCGTAGCTCAACGGATAGAGTAGCGGTCTTCGAAACCGTTGGTTGTGGGTTCGAATCCCGCCGGGCGCGCCAGGGAAGCCTTCCGGACCGATGTCTGGAAGGCTTCTATCGTGCTCGGGCCTCGTTCTCGCCGCATTGCGCCGTTGCCGTACGAGCCCCCGAGCATCGCTGCGGAAGACCACTGACGGCCGCAGCGTTGGCGCCAGCCTGGGTACGATCGCCCTGAGTTGGCCGTGGCGAATGCTGCTGAGAGTGCCTCGCCGGTCCAGGAACCCAATCTCGGAGTTGCCATTGGCGTAATCCTCACGAGGCAATATCATACAATGCGCAGAGCCAAGTTGGGAGCTCGTACCCGCTGCGACCCAGAGCGTAGGGCGACGGGTCGGAGGGCGTCGCAGGGACACGGTCGTGACACCGGAGCAGCGAGCCAGACAGAACATTGATGGCCTGCTTGAGGCCGCCGGCTGGGTGGTGCAGAACCTGAGCGCCCTGGACCTATCGGCCAGGCGGGGCGTAGCCGTGCGGGAGTTCCCCCTCTCTACCGGCACTGCAGACTACCTGCTCTTTGTGGACCGCAAGGCCGTGGGGGTGCTGGAGGCCAAGCCCGAGGGTACCACTCTGAGCGGAGTGGCCGAGCAGTCGAGCACCTACGAGGCCGGCATCTCCGACCACGTGCCCCATGTCCGCGAGCCGCTCCCATTCGTGTACGAGTCTACCGGCGTGGAGACCTACTGTCGCGGCGGGCGTGACTCCGAAGTGCTGGCAGCCAAGATATCGGAGGATCGGGAGGCGGCTCCGGACCAGTGCCGGGCGCTGTGGGAGGAGGCGGGGGCACAGTAAGCGTCTGGTCGGTTCGAGGGCGGATTCCTGCTTCGCTTCGTTCCTCGTCCTACTTATGATCTGGCCTAGGGCCGATCCGATGGCGACGCGTCGCTCCATGGGTGAGCGAGGTGAGCGCCGACGAAAGGAAACCCACATGCGCCGTCGCTTCGGTGATTCGTGGCCTGGTATCCTGTGACACATGCGGTTCAGGCTTTCGCTGTCTGGAGCGGAACACCTGATGTCCGGAGGACCCTACCACATCCGCAGGCGCATTGAACAGCGGCTGGACTCCTATCTGGCCATTGAAGTGGTGCTTAGGTGCGCGCAACACATGACGGGCAAGGAGGCGACCGACCTCCAGCACGTGCGGCGGTACCCACCATGGCTCTTGCTCCTGCTGGTGAAGTGGGTACTCATGCGAGCGAACGTCAGGGTCTCTCTCCTCAGACCGCTGGCCGATAGGCAGTTCGAGGGTCTGGTCGACCTAATGCACCGCCTGTCGGGCTGTGTACGCTTGCCGGAGGCGTACGACAACCCCTACCTCCTGGTAAGGAATCTTGCCTTCCAGCAGTTCTACTTGCACCATCGGAGTCCCTACTCGTTCGCAATGGGCCGCCTAGGGACGAACCAGCTCCTGTTTGGGTCCCTTCCCAGCGCTCACCCTTTCCAGGCTGACTTCGCCCGCATCACGGGACTGACCATCAGCC